>JAFGXW010000012.1 GCA_016936415.1 Bacilli bacterium
ATTGGCTTTGCTTCTTGCAAAAATAAATAATAAATCACTGAGACGATTGATATAACTTAAACAATACTTTAAATCACTGCGTCCTGTCGATTCTATGAATAAGACAAGAGTTCTTTCCGCTCTTCTAGCGATACTACGTGAGAGGTCAAAATATGCCCCTTCTAATGTTGTATCACTACCAGGTAAAACAAATAATGGTTCAATGTTGCTCTCTGCTAAAAGCGATTGTTCATAAGCTTCAAGTTCAGACACATCAAGCTCTGTTATTTGCGTTAATTTGGAATAATTGATAGAAGAGACATTGGTTGCTACCAACGAATTGATATGTTGCAATGTAAGTTGTATTGTTCGAATTTGAGTTTGGTGCTTTGTGTAATGAAATGTTAACCCAAGCATGCTACTCAATTCATCAATGGTTCCAAGTGTTTGAAACAAGATATTACTTTTAGAAAACTCTTCATTTGAATAATTCTTCGAAGTTCCTTTATCTCCTTTTGTAGTAGAGATTATTTTGTAATTATCAATTTTTTTCATTAGAACCCGCTTTCTTTGGAAACCATGGAATAAAAGCATTGGTTACTTTTTCATATGCATCCCATCCATTTGCATGTTTCATTTTCTTTTCCAACATTGGTACACCACTCACAAATCGTAACAAATACGTGATTGCAATTGGGCTAATGATTACATACCAAGGAAGTCCTGCAGTAATGACGGTGATAAAAATTCCCCACCAAATAACAGCCTCACCAAAATAATTAGGATGTCTTGTATATTTCCAAAGTCCAGTCGTTAATAACGTTCCCTTTTTGGAAGGATCTGCGATATGTTTTTTAAGTTGTGAATCGCCAACTGATTCAAAGAAATATCCAATTAAGAAAATTGCGATTCCAACATAACTCAGTGCACTTAACTCATAATTTCCAGTATTAAAAACAAACACACCTATTCCAACAACAAACATGAACAACCCTTGTAACATAAAGACTTGAAGAAATGCTCGTGGGATGACATATTTACCCCATGCTTTACGCCAAGCTGCATATCGAAAATCTTCTTCTTCAAATAAATTTCGTTTGAGGATATGATAAAACAAACGCAATCCCCAAAGACTAACCATCATGTTGATAATAATTTTACTTACTGTGAAGTCTTGATGAATGAAAAATAATATCCATGCCGTTAAAACAAATCCAAATCCCCACCCTATATCTACAATTGAATTGTTTTTTATTATGGTGGCTACGATAAAGAAAACAAGAAAATAACTAAAAATTATCACAATAATTGGAATCATTTTTTCACCCTTTCATTGGTAATATACCCTATGGCAACACTACCTAGCCCACTATGAATTGCAGTTGCACTTGATATTTCTGTTATATATTGTGGTGCTTTGCCAATCATTTTCGTAAAGATTTCTTGATACTCCAATGCCATTGATTCATTTTGACAATGGACAATCGCATAAGAATCAATTCCCTCTTTTTGAACAACTTCAGAAATAAGTTTCTGAATCTTCTTGGTAATTCCTTTTTTACTCAAAGCAAAACCAAACGCAGTACCTTTCCCCTCAGGAGTCAAAGACATAATCGGTCTTAGACCAATTGCCATTCCTATTTTACCAACTGCCTTAGGAACTCTTCCTCCCATCATTGCATACTTGAATGTTTCTAAGCAAACAAGAATTTTGGTGCGATGTTTTTCCTCTTCAATCACAGCTATGACTTCCTCAATTGATTTTCCTTCCGCAATCAATGTTGCAGCTTTCTTTACCAACAAGCCTTCTGTCGCACTATTGTTTAATGTATCGACTACAAATATGTTTTGATCTTTTCGATATTCTTCACTAACGCTTTTCATGACCTGATTGGTACCACTCAAATTACCGGCAACGGTCATAATCAAGATATTCTCATATTTTGATACCAAACGATTCAACAAATTTTTAATATATTTAACTTCCGGTAAAGCAGTCGTAGGATACTCAATTTTAGATTCAATTTTTTGAAACAATACTTCGTTATTAATGGTATATTTGTCCAAATAAGATGAACCATTTAGCAATATATTAACAGGAATCACAAAAATATCATGTTCTAAGGCAAACGCAAGATCAATATCCGCAATAGAATCTGTCACCAATGCAATTTTCTTGGTTGTGTTGTTTGCTTTTACTTCCAGTACCATATCGTCTACTTTTTGTAACATTATCGTCCCATATTTCCCTAGTGTTTCAAAAACATCAACAGGGGTATTGGTATGAATATGTACTCTAAATAATTCTTTTCCCTTCGCAGTAATTAAAGAATCACCGAACTGATTCAACTCTTCTTTCAAAACTTCCTCATCATATTCATGGTATTTAACCAATCCTTCCGTACAATAACGAAATTCAAATTCTTCATGAAAATGATGTTCTTGATCAAATGACAAGGTTTCTTGTTCCCCAAAATCCAACTCTTCATTATTTAAATAACGATTGAATCCTTCTAAGAATAAAACAAACCCCATCGCCCCACTATCAACAACCTTGTTTTTCTTTAATACTTTTAAAATTTCAGTTGTGCGCTCTAATGATTTTTTCGCTTCTTCAAAAGCGCTCAATAAAAGATCTTTCACATTTGTATAGATTTTTTTATGCTCGTTCAAGAAATTAGCCCAGTCTTTGATAACCGTTATCATTGTTCCTTCTACTGGTTCTTCCAATGCTCTGTATACATAAACAACACTCATTTGTGCCATTTCACTAAAATCAGTAACATCTACTTCACTTTTTCCTTGAGATGCCATACGCAACCCATTCACGAATTGAGCAAAAATAATTCCGCTATTTCCTCTAGCTCCAATCAATGCACTTTCAGAGATGGAATCAAGTGTTTCATGAAACGAAGGAAAAGTCTTCGCATCATTGGTTATCGTTTGCATCGTATATACTAAATTATTCCCAGTATCCCCATCGGGAACCGGAAAAACATTAAGATCATTCAATAATTTTCTCTTTTTCATGACTGTAACTGTACCCGCTTTAAACATATTAAATAAATCATTACCATTTAAGTATTCCATAAAATCACCCCACGTAATTATAACATATAACGTTTTCACACAAAATTGATTTGCTTAATAATTCAAAACAATTTCTCTCGCAATTTGAACAACATCACTTCTAAGTTCAGTCCTAGTATGCCATTTACGTCCATCCCAATTTTCACCACTTAGTAAATCGCCCGAATACAGTATTTGACTAAATTTAACTTGTCTAAATTTCGCAATCGCCAGCAATGCTGTGAATTCCATTTCGACACAAACACAACCTTCTTCGACTCTTTTTGCTATTTTTGATTTTGTTTCTCGGTAAAAACCATCCGTAGTCCACGTTTTACCAACCATATAAGAAATACCAATATGGTCTAATGTATTACAAACATTTTTCAACAAATCTCGATCCATTTCAATTTCTCGAGATGGTTTCATATAATGAAAACTAGTCCCTTCATCTCTAACCCCTGATTCGACAAGAATCAAGCTTCCAACTTCTTTATGGATTAACACACCTGCGCCACCACATGCAACAAATTCTTCTCCTCCAAGGGCGATGATTTCCTCTAGATGACCTCCAGCCAAAGGAGCCCCAACACCTAATCCAAAAAGACAGGCACTGTTGTCAATATATTTATAAAGATGAGATTCACCTGATTCACTTTTGAGTGTGTAAATCGTTTCAATTTGTTTTTGTTCTAATAATTGTAAAATGACATCTCTAAAGAAAGTGAGAATCACTTTCTTAGGCATATCGATTCTTTTGATTTGTTCCATCGGTTCAATTAAGCCTTTGGCAGAATCAAACTCAAGTAAAGCTATGTCTTTCACATCAACACCTCTTACTTTCAATATAACACTCCCCACCCAATTTTGTGAAAAGCCATATAAACTACATATTTACTGCTTGCTAGATGATAAAGCGAACTAGACAAGTAATCCATTAGACACCAAATGATGATTATCTAAATATATCCATATATTATAATTATATCATTTTTTTACCATTAGTTATATTGAAAAATCACAAAAAAAAGGTGAACCAAATCACCTTGGTTCACCATAAATTCTTTTCACTCAAAAATTC
>JAFGXW010000088.1 GCA_016936415.1 Bacilli bacterium
ATTTTGAACGATATTGCCTATATTGATTATAGTAGTCAAGGAAGTGCTTGGAAACAGCACTTTAAAAAATATAATACACTAAACGAAAATGTTATGGTTGTAATTGCGTTTTCTTGTTCAAAAACATTAACTGCTTATGGAGCAAGAGCTGGAGCTCAAGTCGTGATTACCAAAAACAAAGAACAACTTTCAAACTTTTTAGACGCTGCTATCTATAGTGCTAGAAGTATTTGGTCTACTGTCAATAATAGCGCAATGGATTTGTTCACAAAAATTATGGAAGACGATGTCCTGTTAAAAGCATATCAAACAGAAAAACAGTACTACGTAGACTTACTGAAAGAACGTGCAGAAATCTTTGTATCGGAAGCAAAAGCTGTAGGACTTGAAATCTACCCATTCACAGAAGGATTCTTTGTGACCATAAAAGTACAAGATAATCAAGAAAAAGAAGCACTAAACCGAACATTACAACAACACAATATCTTCACAGTTGAAGTAGATGGTGGACTAAGAATCGCAATATGTAGTGTACCAAAACGAAAGCTAGTTGGACTCGCAAAACGAATCAAAGATATCATGTAAACAAAAAGGATTTACCAATTGGTAAATCCTTTATTTTATGTTACTTTACTTCTAGAACCCAACCTTCTGGAGCCTCAATTTCACCATAGTAAATTCCTAACAAAATATCATACAATTTACGTACAGTTTCACCAACTTCACCATCTCCAAAAGTAGTTACTTTACCTTTATGAGTAATGGATTTAATTGGTGTGATAATTGCGGCAGTTCCACAAGCACCAGCTTCTTTAAACTCTGATACATTATCAATGAAACATTCTCTTTCTTCTGTTTTCATTCCAAGCATATGTTCTGCGATCCATAATATCGAACGTCTTGTAATACTTGGTAAAATAGAAGATGATTTTGGAGTGACTAGTACATTGTCATAAGTTACTCCAAAGAAATTTGCTGCTCCAACTTCATCAATCTTCGTATGTGTTGAAGGGTCTAAGTAAATTACACCAGAGTATCCAGCGTCTAGAGCTTGTTGTCTAGGGTATAAACTAGCACCGTAGTTACCAGCTACTTTCACTTTTCCCATACCATTGGCTGCAGCACGGTCATAATCAGTGGTTACAAAATTTAATGCTTGTAATCCTCCTGCGAAATATGTTCCAACTGGTGCACAAAACACACTAAAAATATATTCTTCAGAAGGTTTTACTCCTAAATTCATTCCGTGACCAATCACAAATGGGCGGATATATAATGATTTTTGTGAACCATATTCAGGAATATCATCTATGTTTGCTTTAACAACAGCTTCCACTGCTTCAAAAAATAACGCTTCGGGAATTCTAGGGGCTACTATGCGATCCAAACCTTCATTTAAACGAATTAAGTTTAAATCTGGTCTAAATAATTGTACGGTCCCTTTTTTTGTTTTATATGCTTTTAATCCTTCGAAAAGTCCTTGTCCATAGTGAAACACATTTGACCCTTCGTGAATATGTAAGTACTTATCAGTGGTTAATTCTCCTGTTTCCCACTTACCATCTTTGGTGTACGCACGATAGCGGTATTCTGTCTCTTTCAAGGCATAACCTGCCATGTAATCACTCCTTTTTTCAATCTATACGATTGATTATTTTTAATATCTTCCTTGTGCAATCATTGCATCTGCAACTTTTGTAAATCCTGCGATATTCGCTCCAGCAATTAAATCATAACCAAATCCGTAACGATTACTTGCACGAACACAACTATTGAAGATATTTTTCATAATTTCACGTAATTTTAAATCTACTTCTTCTGCGGTCCAACTCATTCTCATTGAATTTTGTGACATTTCAAGAGCACTTGTTGCTACTCCACCTGCATTTGCAGCTTTACCTGGGCCAATGATAACGCCAGCTTCTTGAAGCATTTCAACTGCTTCATTTGTTGTAGGCATGTTTGCACCTTCAACAAGATATTTTACACCATTAGCAATGATATTTTTTGCGTCAACTGGATGAATTTCATTTTGCGTAGCACAAGGCATAATTACATCCACTTTACGATTCCATGGTTTTTCACCAGGGAAGAATTCGCAACCAAAGCGTTTTGCGTAATCTTCAATTTTACCGTTGGTATTTGATCTCATTTCCAACAAATAATCAATTTTTTCTTGTGTGATAACACCATCTGGATCATACACATATCCTTCTGGTCCTGATAATGTAACAACTTTTCCACCTAAGTCACGCACTTTGATACAAACACCCCAAGCAACATTTCCAAATCCAGAAATTGCGACTGTTTTGTTTTTAAAATCTGTACCATCGTGGCGTAGCATTTGTAAACCAAAATATGTTGCTCCAAATCCAGTTGCTTCAGGGCGAATTAATGAACCACCATATGTGATTCCTTTACCAGTTAATACCCCATTCTCAAAAGCACCTTTAATACGACGATATTGTCCGTATAAATAACCGATTTCACGACCACCAACACCAATATCTCCCGCAGGAACATCTACGTCTGGTCCAATATGACGATATAATTCTGTCATAAAGCTTTCACAGAATCTTCTAATTTCATCATTGGATTTTCCAAGTGGATTAAAATCAGATCCACCCTTACCTCCACCAATTGGAAGTCCAGTTAAACTATTTTTTAAAATTTGTTCAAATCCTAAGAATTTAATTAATCCAAGGTATACAGAAGGATGGAAACGTAGTCCTCCTTTATATGGCCCAATCGCACCATTGAACTGCACACGGAATCCACGATTCACTTGTACTTTACCTTCATCATCTACCCAAGGTACGCGGAAAGAAATTGATCGTTCAGGTTCTACAATTCTTTCAAGAAGATTTTCCTCGATATATTCAGGATGTTGTTCTAATACAGGTCCTAAAGAATTTAATACTTCCGTTGCAGCTTGTACAAATTCTTTTTGATCTCCATCTTTTTGTCGAATAACTTCTAATACACTATCAATATAATCTTTTGTTTTCTTACTTGTTTTTCCATCACCAGGAATGATTGCAAAACTATCAAAGATATGAACGAATAATCCACTTCTTAGTTTTGGTTCAAACCAAGTTGATTTTGCAGGCATAATCAATCCAGAATCAGATACTTCCATGATTTCTTTCATTGATACAGGGAACATTGAGAACCCAACACCGTTTAATTTATCTGTCTTAGATTGAATTCCTTTTAAACCACGAATTCCACCTACGAAACTAATACGAGAAGAGTCTCTTAAGTTTTTAATTCCTAAAATATCATTTAATACATATTTTTCTAAAATGGCACCATCAATTTTTTCTAAAATGTTGGTAGTATTTACAATTTCAGGTTTAACAGTTAGTTTATACCATTGTTGATGAACATACATTCCAAATGTATTACGTTGAACAGGTTTGAACGGTCCTTTACTATCTTCAATAACAAATACTTTTCTCATTTTATCAAAGAATTCTTCTTCTGAAAGACCATTTAAATCATGTACAACACGGTTGTAGTCCATGATGTTTAAATCAGATTCAGGGAAAATTACAGACATAAAGAAGTTGAATTCTTCTTCTCCTGTATAATTAGGGTTTTCTTGACGACGTTTAATTGCGACTTTTGCAGCACTCGCTGTACGATGATGACCATCTGCGATATAAAGACTATCGATGTCAGCGAATAATGTAGTGATTTCTTCAATTAATTTATCATCTGTAATTGGCCAAACAACATGTCCAACACCATCTTCTGTAACGATATCAATTTCAGGTGTTTTTACTGTCCAATCTTTCAAGATTTGATTTAATCTAGTACTATCTCTATATGTCATGAAGATTGGTGAAGTATTTGCATCACAAGCATCAAAGTGATTAATTCGATCTTGTTCTTTGCTTAACAATGTTAATTCATGTTTTTTAATGATATTATTCACGTAATCTTCAATCGATGCGTTTGCAACAAACCCAGTTTGTTCATTACCATTCATAATTTGACGGTAAATATAAATCATCGGTTTTTCATCTTGAACCAAAATTCCGTCTTCTCTAAAAATTTCTAAATTTCTTTTTGCTTTTTGATAAACTTTTTTGTCGTATGGATCTGTTGATGATGGAAAATCAATTTCTGAACGAGAAATATGTAAGAAACTATATGGGTTTCCTTTTGCCATCGCTTTTGCTTCAGATCTGTCCATTACGTCATATGGTAATGCAACAACTTTTTCAACTAAATCTTTTCTTGGTCTTACCGCTCTAAACGGTCTAACAATTGCCATTTGTGAATCCTCCTAATTTAAACTTTCTTTTATTACTTCAATTGTTTCTAACCCAATACGTTCTTGAGCTTCAATTGTAGATGCACCAATGTGAGGTGATAATGAAATTGATTCGTGTGTATAAATTCTTTCATTTTTAGTTGGTTCTTCCATAAAAACATCCAATGCTGCTTTTTTTACAATCCCGTTGTCAAGTGCAACTAATAAAGCTTCTTCGTCAACAACTCCACCACGGGCAGCATTGATTAAATACATTCCTTTTTTCATTACATTAAATTCTTTTTCACCTATTGTTGGACCTAAATCTTTAGAATATGGAATATGCAAAGAAATAAAATCAGATAATCTTAATAATTCTTCTTTTTCATAATATTTGCATCCCAAGTCATCTTTAACTGGCCCAAACAAATCTGTATATATTACTTTCATTCCAAGCGCCATTGCTTTTTTCGCAACACTTTTTGCGATACGTCCAAACCCAATTAATCCAAGCGTTTTTCCAGAAAGTTCAATACCTTCATATTGTTTTTTATTCCATTTACCTTCACGCATTGTTACATTTGAAATGTAAAGATGTCGTGCAAGAGAAAACATATGCCCTATGGTTAATTCCGCTACTGCGTCACTAGAACTATTTGGGGTATTTCGTACTGATATACCTTGTTCTTTTGCATATTGGTGATCAATATTATCAATTCCAACACCCGCACGTATAATTAATTTTAATTTCCCAGCTTTCACTGCTTCATCAATCAGAGGTTTACGAATTTTTGTTGCACTTCTAATCACGATACAGTCAATTTCCTTAATTTTTTGAACCAGAGCATCACCTTCATAAAAGTGATTTTCTACTTCATATCCTGCCTGTTGTAATTCTTCAATTGCACCTTGATCCATTCCGTCATTTGCTAATATTTTATACATAAACATTCACCTATAAATTCCAAATATCTTCGATTTCACTTAGTAGGGCTAATAAATCAGCTTCTGTGCGATCAGCCATATGTGCAATTCTAAACGCTTTATCTTTTAAATCACCATAACCGTTACTAATCATATATCCGCGTTTTCCAAGTTCTTTGTTTAAGTCCCCAATACTAAAGTCTCTTGTATTCATGATTGTTGTTACTGTATTTGAACGATATCCTTCATGTGCAAATAAAGTAAAATGTTTCGTAGCCCAATCTTGAACGATTTTTGCTAGTTTTGCATGTCGATCAAAACGATTTTCAAGTCCTTCTTCATTGATAATTTTATCAAGTTGGTAATCAAGAGCCCACATATGAGGTGTTGAAGGAGTTGAAGGATATTGATAATTCTTTTTCACATGTTTCACGACCAATAGTAAATCCAAGTAATAACCTCTAAACTCAACGGTTTTTGCTCTTTCAATCGCTCTTTCAGAAACGGAAGCAACACTTAACCCAGGAGGTAATCCTAAACATTTTTGAGTAGAAGCGATACAAATATCAATATTAGATTTATCTACTTCTACTTTTGCTCCACCTAAGGAGCTAACTGTATCAACTAGATATATCACATCTGGATACTTTGCAATTACTTGTCCAATTTCATAAACTGGATTCATAATTCCTGAACTAGTTTCATTATGTGTAACAGTCACAACATCATATAAACCAGTCTTCAAAGCTTCTTCTACCATTTCTGGTGTGGTTGGCATTCCTGGATCCGAATTAAACAAATCTGATGGCACATTATTTGCTTGTGCAATTTCAAACCATCTGTTTCCAAATGCTCCAACACTAAATACAGCTGCACGTTTTTTTGTACAAGAACGAACTGCCATTTCCATAATTCCTGTACCTGATGAAGTTGAAAGTATAATTGTATGATCAGTATACATAAGTTGTTGTAGTTTCAAAGAAATTCTTTCTTGTAATTCTGTAGCAGTTTTACTACGATGCGCTATCTGCTCTGTAGCAAGTTTGTCTAATACGTCCTGAGAAACATCAACAGGACCTGGTATAAACAATTTTAAACTCATAATTCACATTCCTCTCTTTCGTTATATGCCTCTATAACAACACATTAGCATTTTAACAATAATTCAATGAGAAAACAAGCGTTTTCACAAATATTTTTGAAATATTTTCTATCAAAATAAAAATGGCACTGTTAAGCCGTTTTTAATGATTAAATCACTCTTTTTTGCACTTTTTTTAGTGAAAATATTTTCACGGTATAATTTTGTGTAATTTCTAATGTTTTTTATCGATTTGAAAGAGTTTTCATTGATATTTCTTTTCCTATTGATTTAAAAATAGAGGAGTGTTACAATAAGGTTGATTTTTTTAGATAAAGGAGAATGTCAAATGAAATTATCAAATCGTGTTTTAGCAATGCAAGAATCACCGGTTCGTAAACTTGTACCAATTGCGACAAAAGTTAAAAAAACCGGAAAAAAAGTATATCATTTAAATATAGGTCAACCAGATATTGAAACACCAAAAGTATTTATGGATGCAATTAACAATTATGATTCACGCGTAATAAAATATTCATTTTCACAAGGTGAGCCTGTTCTTATAAAAGCAATTCAAGATTATTTCAAACGTGATAATGTTATTTTTGATGATGATGAGATTTTAATTACCAATGGTGGATCTGAAGCGTTGACATTTACGACAATTGCTCTTTGTGATCCTGAAGACGAAATATTAGTACCTGAACCATTTTATACCAATTACAATGGATTTACTAGTGCAGTAAACGTTCACATTAAGCCAATTACTACAAAAGCTGAAAATGGGTTCCACCTTCCTAGCAAATCTGATATCGTGAAATTGATTACACCAAAAACAAAAGCAATTTTGTTTTCAAACCCAGGTAATCCAACTGGAACAATTTTACGCCAGGATGAACTGGAAATGCTAGCGGAAATTGCAAAAGAACATAACATCTATATCATCAGTGATGAGGTATATCGTGGTTATGCGTTTGATGGTTTACAAAGTATTTCAATGAGCACGATTAAAGGTGTGGAAGACCGTGTAATTATTATTGAAAGTGTTTCAAAACGTTACAGTGCATGTGGAGCAAGAATTGGAAGTATTCAATCAAAGAATAAAGAGTTAATGCACAATATCTTAAAATTATGTCAAGCAAGACTTTGTGTTGCAACACTTGAACAAATTGGTGCTGCTGCTCTTTATCGTTTAGAAGATTCATATACTGCAGAAATTAGAGATGAGTATCAAGCACGACGTGACATTGTATATCAAACACTTCAAGAAATTCCTGGGATTGTATGTGAAAAACCTTCTGGAGCATTTTATGTTGTTGCAAAGTTACCTGTTCAAAATGCAGAAGATTTTATTATTTGGATGCTAGAAGAATTTGAGTTAGACGGTGAGACAATTATGCTTGCCCCAGCAGAAGGCTTTTACGCAACAAAAGGACTTGGAAAAGATGAAGTTCGAATTGCCTATGTTTTAAATACAAAAGATATGGCAAGAGCTATGTTTATACTTAAAAAAGGATTAGAAAAATATAATCAATAACTGAAACTTAAATGTTTCAGTTTTTCATAAAGGAGGAAATTATGATTTTTGATGCACATGGTGATATTCTTACAGATTTATACGAACAAGGTTTGAAAAACAATCCAGATTCATTTCGTACTAGACATCTAGATTTATATCAAAAAGGAAAAGTAACTCACAGTATTTTTGTCAATTGGACCGATCCTAAAACAACCGATCCATTGTTATTTGACAAGATCTTTGACTATGCATTTCAAGAACTACCACATTATAAAGATATTATAGAGATATGCTATAATTATGAGGATATGTTGCGTGCTGAAAAACAAAATAAAATCGGGGTAATAATTGGTATGGAAGGCGTCATGCAACTTCGAGATGTCAATCATTTGATTGCTTTATATCAAAAAGGAGTTCGTCATGCGAGTTTAACCTGGAATGAAGAAAACAAATACGCTTCTGGATTAGACAATCCAAATACAAGAGGTTTATCAGATGAAGGCAAAGAGATCATCTTAAAAATGCAAGAACTTGGTATGGTGATTGATTTAGCTCATGCAAATTCAGTAACATTTGATGATGTGATTTCACTTGCAACAGGTCCAATTGTCATTACACACGGTAATACCAAAGCTTTATGTGATCATCGTCGTAATTATACGGATGAGCAACTTCTTAAAATTAAAAATACAAATGGTGTGATTGGGATTTGTGGTATAAAGGATTTTATTTCAAGTGACAAAGACAATCAAAATGTGCAATATATGGTCAAGCATATTGACCATGCGGTAAAAGTTATGGGTATCGATCATGTTGGACTTGGTTTTGACTTCTGCTATTATTTGTATGCAGGTGTTAGTGATAACAAAGTCGAGGGTTTGAAAACAATCGCCGACGTGCAAAACATTTTCACTGAACTACAAAAGCTTGGTTATAGTGAGCATGACATTGAAAAAATCAAGCACAAGAATTTTGAGCGAGTCATTCAAACAGTTTTAAAATAGTATGTTACAATATGATTGGAGGTGATATGATGTTTATTGAAGAATATAAAGGAATCAAACCAATCATTTCAAAAAGTGCCAAAATATTTACCAATGCAGTGATTGCTGGAGACGTGATTATAAAAGATTATGTGAGTGTTTGGTATAATGTAACCATTCGAGGAGATATGGCAGCAGTTATCATTGGCAATAACACAAATATCCAAGATAACGCAGTTATTCACACAAATATAGGTCTTCCAACAACAATTGGACAGAATGTCACTGTTGGTCATGGTGCCATCATACATGCAGCCACTGTAGAAGATAACGCACTGATTGGCATGGGGAGTATTATTCTGGATGGCGCAGTAATTGGTGAAGGTAGTTTAGTAGGAGCTGGATGTGTGGTCCCCCCAAACAAAGTCGTTCCAAAACACACATTAGTCGTTGGAAACCCTATGAAAATTGTAAGGGAACTATCCACTGAGGAAATTCAAGGAATCATCACAAATAAAGATCGTTATTTACAATTAATGGATGATTATCAATAATTGCCTATTCGCAAGAAAAAAAAGTTCTTTCATTTTTGAAAGAACTTTTCATTTTGTTTAAAATACACTAGAAGGTTACTTTGTTTTTCAGTCTTAGGATCAAACTGAAGTAATTTAAAGAAAAACTGTACCAAATATCCTGATATTATCATTGAAATTAAAGTCCCAATACCGACAACACCACCAAGAAAAAACCCTATCACCAAGACAATTAATTCAATTCCTGGTTTCACATATTTCACATCAATCTTTGTTACTCTACTCAGACCAACAAATATACCATCTCTAGGTCCTGCACCAAGTCTCGCACTAATATACATTGCTCGTCCAAATGTGGTAAATAAAATTCCCACTGTGAACATAAGTGATTTTTCAATAACCGTGGTTGGTATGAATGTATAAGCAAGATCGCTTCCATCAATAATGAATCCAATGATAGCGACATTTAATATTGTTCCGATTCCTATTTTCGTTTTTAAAAACACGATACTAATGATTAAAAATATTACACCGAATAATTGAGTCACAATACCAAAACTTAATCCTGTTTGCATGGATACTCCTTGATGGAAAACACTCCATGAAGTATTCCCAATATTCGCTCTTATGGTCAGCATCAAGCCAAGTGACAATATAATAAATCCTAATAGTAAAATGGGTATTCTTTTGATATCTTCTATAAACGCATTCATAATCCACCTAATATTCTCAAATCTAAAATTAATTTTATCACAATTCTACAGTAATTCAAGATAAAAAGTTGTGAATACTCACAACTTTTTTTCACCAACTATAGATCGAATTTTGTTAAAATTTCTGATGGCGTTTTGCGAAGTAATATATTGATTGGTAGCAATCCAAAGAATGAGTTAATCAAATAGATTCCAAATACACCAAGTACAATAAATTTGAAACCATAATAGACAACTTCAACATATTCAATAACTTGAGATTGTGCTTGTAATAACAAAATCATTGTGACAAAGAATCCGATAATACTACTGATGGTTGTTGTTAGTAAGACCTCAATCACAAACATCTTTCTAATATCATTTTTACTCGCCCCAAGTGCACGATATACACTTACTTCATAAATTCTCGAAATTAAGCTACTTCTCATAATAAAATAAATACTAACTGATGAAATTACAATCCCAACTACTGCAAGAGCCAGATACGTTGCATTTTGTTCAAACTCGAAATCTGTGAATTGATCATAATTATCAAGATATTCACTTTTTACACGATATCCCATCGCTGTCAATTCAGCAACTGCAACTTCCGGATCATCTACATATGCCAAAAAGCTGTAATTAACGAGCGCAAACTGATATTTAAAGAAGTATATTTTTTCTAAATTTATCAAGTCAGTTGTCATAATCAAATTTGTATTATATTCCATCTCATTTTCTTGATAAGAATACGTTCCTGATATGTTAAATGTTCCAATTTGAATTCCAACAATTAAAGGGACATTACCACGTCTGATTAATGTGCTTTGTTGTGACAACAATATCTCCCTGTAATCTACAGGCATAGAGCCTGATTCGAGTTGGAAGCCATCTCCCAATATTTGGTAGGCAGCTAGAGTAGGCATTACCAGAGAATACATCAATTCCTTTTTCATCCAAATTGTCGGTGAATTATCATTACTTATTCCTACAATTGGGAAGTTTAATGAGGATTCATCGCTTAAATCAAAATCTGATCCACTTGATTGCAATTTGACTGAGACATTCATAATATCTTCGTACGATTCAACGCCTCTTTCAGAATATTTTTTAATCAGTTCATCTGCCAAAAACGCATCGATAACAACACCATATCCTTCTTCAGGATAGGACCCATAGATAATATTCGATGGGGAAAGCAAATCAATGCTAGCTGGATATGCTTCTACTGCAATTGAACCTTTGATTTCATAGTATTTTTCTGTCTCTAAAGAGAATTCATATGGGTCTTGAATAAACGTCGTTTCTTGTACAAAACTTAAATTCTCAAATTCCTTGATATCATCATACGTCATATCACCAGTTGTGATCTTAATATAATTTCGAGGTTTATCCACAAAACTTGAATCATCAACATGATAAATATGACCAATCAGACCAATGCTTACACTAATTACCGCTCCAACCAAACCAAGAACGACGTACAACATCTTTCCACCAGTAGAAAGTTTGTTCATCTTTCTAAGTGCATATCGGAAGGAATCTTTTAGTGATACAACACTCTTCTTCGTTTTGTTTTCAGGTTCCTCGATGATATTTTCATAATCAAAGCCACTGATTTTTTCATCTTTTGCATTTTTATAATAATCATCAATCAGTTCAATTTCCGATTCATTATCAATGTATTTTATTCGTTGATAATGTTTTGTATCCACCTTCACAAACAGGGTATTATTTCTTTTGATTAATTGCACACCGATTTTTTCCAGTTTTTTTCCTTCATGATCACTATATGTAATAACATCAACATCTTCATTACTGAGAGAACTTTCTTCTAAATCCTTCAAGTAAATAATGTGTTCTTGAATGACTGATAAATTCCCTTGATACTCATTTTCAACATTTCGAATAATGGTTCCATTTACTATTTCAATAATTCTATCTGCATAAAAATCTGCCAATTCCTGCTCATGAGTCACCATGATTACAAGTTTATCTTGAGATATTTTCTTAATGATGTTCATAATTTCTATGGTAGTTTTGCTATCTAAATTCCCTGTAGGTTCATCGGCAATAATCACGCGTGGGTTCTTTGCTAATGCTCTCGCGAACGCAACTCTTTGTTGCTGACCACCGCTTAATTGATCGGCCCTTCTATCTTGAAAATTCAAAATACCCACAGAACTCAACAAGTAATTGATTCGTTTATCAATTTCATCAGGATTTGTAATCCCATTCATTTTGAGAACCAATTCAATGTTCTCGTATACCGTTAAATCCTTCAATAGATTATAATTTTGAAAAATATATCCGATGTAATTATTACGAACATCATCCCATACTTTTGCTTTATATTTTGTTATTTCATAATCGTTAATGTTGATTTTTCCTTTTGAAAATTTATCCATACCACTAATGACATTTAAGAGAGTGGTTTTACCACTTCCTGATGCGCCAAGAAGTACAACCAAACCTTTTTTCGGAAATTCAATCGTCGTATTTTTGATGATATGATTTTCATTGCTTCGATTTTTATTATAATACTTGTTTACGTTATATAATTTTATCATTTTTCCTCACCTACTCTGCTTTCAATGAACTGATGACTGATTTACCAAAAATGGTTTTATTAAAGTTACGAGCCATCAGGATCATTAAAATTAGGATTATGAATAAAAGACTGATATAACTACCAACACTAAAATATCGAAGCAATCTTGGAATTGGCGTATCAAACCTCTCGTTGATAGATAACAAAGACATTACAATTATGAATGCAACAAAAGATAAATACAACGTTTCAAAAATAACAACTTGATTTATAATTCTTTTTGATGCACCAATACTGCGGTAAATTAAGTAATCTTTGCGTTTGCTGACTACAACATTTCTAATCACAAAATACCCAACAAAATAAACGACTACCAATGAAAGACCCAGTGTTAGTGATAATTGTAAATTACGAATAATGATTTGCATGGCATCATCTTCATTAATGACTCCACTAGGATAAAAAACATTATAGCCCATTTCTTCTAATTCTGCTTTCACCTTGTTCGCCTCAAACATATCGTAAACAACAACACTAGGTTGATAGATTGCATCTTCAAATATTGTATTAAATGTATTTATATTAACATACAATCCTTGTCCAAAAATATGTGGGTAGATTGGAACACTATCAAGTTCAATGCTCACAGGATCATAAGTGTTTCCAAATCTAGTATAGACGTCAATTGAAAATGTATGTGCTTCAATAAACGGCGCAGATGGACACAGTCCCGCATCAAAATCATCAATTATCTCGGCTTTGTATCCAAAATCTCGACACATGTCAAAGAACATCATATCATATGCAAGTACTTCCATGTCCCCAAGAGTATTATCAATTCTTACATCTTGTGTTAACCCATAATATGCAAAATCATCAATGACTAAAAACTTTTGAGAATTCTCATAAATCGCATTATTGTGTAATGTATCTAACGCATCATCATGAAAATATAATTCATGTTTCACGTTCTCAATATCAATCGTTTGTTCAACAATTCCAACAATCTTAAATGTATACTGATCAGTAAGCGCTCCTTGAATCGTTTTTATGAATTCTCGATTTGAAATTGATATAAAATCATCTACTACATAAAATCCGTTATTTCCAATGACGACTTCGTACTCGTTATTTGGTAATCTACCTGAGATCAAATCAAACTCATTCAAACTAGATGCAGCCAATACTTTATAGTCAAAAAATTCATCCATATCGTACTCTTGATTATAAATTACATTGGTATAGACTGAATCAAACACCGTGTCATGTTCCACAACACTTCTAACATACTCAATCTCTCCAAGTTTCTCTAACTCTGCATCAGTAAATGGCGTATTATCCCTCTTTGTCACAATAACTCGGCTTGGATTTGCGTTCTCAAAATAATACGTTTCTGTACGTAACGAAGTATTTCTTTCTTTCAGTGTATATCCAAATGCAAAAATAAATGCAACAATCATGAATGAAATGATTAATAACGTGAAGAAAGATTTCTTCGGCACTGAGATAATATTATTCCAAGAAATTTTCAATATGTCTAACGGGCGAGTCTTAATAAATTTTACGGAACTAAATTCATCATTCATTCGTCTGTTTTTTTCAATAAACTGATCTTCAACAATTTCTCCATCATATAAACGAATTTTTCTAGTAGCAAATTCATGAATTTCTGCATAATTATGTGTTACTACAATAACAAGTTTATCTGAACTTATTTCATGAAGAAGTTTTAAAATATTTTTACTTGATTCGGTATCTAAATTCCCAGTTGGCTCATCACAAACTATGACAGGACAATCTTTTGCAAGTGCTCTAGCGATTACTGTTCTTTGTTTTTCTCCACCACTCAACTTGCTGGCTTTTTGATTCATCTTCGAATCAAGTCCAACCAAATCAATTAACTCTATAGCTCTTTGTTTTCGGTTCTTTGGATCATATCCTTGTATTGTTAGCGCAATTTCAACATTTTGTAATACCGTATAACTATCAATGATATTATAATCTTGAAAAACAAAAGCAATGTATTGTTTGCGATACGTCTCAAGTTCATTGACAGTATAATGTGAAATATCTTGACCGTTCACTGACATCTTTCCATCTTCATAAGTGTCAAGTCCACTAAGCACATTTAAAAGAGTTGATTTCCCACTACCACTTTCACCAGTGATTGCAACAAATTCACCTGTTTTAAATTCCAAGTTGATTTTGCGAAGAGCCATTACAACATTCTTTCCAGAATAATAATATTTGGAAATGTTTTCTAGTTTTAGCATTTTATACCTCACTCACTCATAATATTTATATATTACCATATAAACCATTAATAATAAATCCATAATAATTTTACCATTAATATGTCTTAGCACCTATCAACCAGTGGTTGAATGTATATGTTATATTTTCTTCTCTCATCCATATGGATTTTAGATAAAGCTATTATTAGTATAACCCAAAGAAATAGATTGAAAAAATATTACCCCAAATGGTCATTATTTATTCACGAATGGAAATTTCCAAACAATTTTCTCTTTTTGTCTTGATAAAGTTGCATTATTATTTTAATAATTATTGAAAAATGATATCATATTTCTTGAGGTGATTTTCATGTTAGCTATCGTGATGAAACAAGCAAAACAAAGAAATAATGTCATACTGTTTTTAGCACTATTTGTCTTGTTTTTGGGGTTATATATTTTTCTTGATTTCGAAGGAAATACCAATTATACCGTAATGACAGATAATTTTGGAATAGGCATAGTATTATTACATATTTTGATCAATATCATCATCGGAGTTCTATCTTCTATCATGGTGACATTTAGTATCATTAATTATCGTTTAACAAAAGTGGAACCAACTGGTTCAAATGCAATCCCGTTTATCACGTTTATATTTGGTGTATTAACATTTGGATGTACCAGTTGTGTCGTTGCTTTTCTAAGTGCTGTTGGCATTGCGTTTACACCCATTGTTTTACCAAGTGGAAATCTTATTTGGAAACTAGTTGCACTCGGTTTCGTTACCCTTGGATTTATGTGGATTATGTATTCGATTCAGCACACAAAATGTAAGATAAAGAAAGTGTAGGAGAAACAATGAAAAAAGACATATGGACAACAAATCAAATTGGCGATTTAACAGGTAAAGTATTTATTGTAACTGGTGCCAATAGTGGAATTGGATTTGAAGCAACAAAAGTATTTGCAGGTAAAGGTGCTCAAGTAATTATGGCATGTCGTAATCAAAGTAAAGCACAAGATGCAAAGCAACAAATATTACGCGAATTCCCTGATGCAAAATTAGTGTTAATGCAACTTGATTTAACTGATTTTTCATCCATTGAATCTTTTTCAAATGAAGTAAAATTACAATATCAAAGAATTGATGTTTTATTGAATAACGCAGGAATTATGACAGTCCCTTATGGTAGTACAAAAGACAATTTGGAACTACAAATTGGTGTCAACCATTTTGGACACTTCTATCTAACAATGAAGTTACTACCACTGATTGATAAAACACCAAATTCTAGAATTGTTTCCATTGCATCCATCGCTCATAAATTTGGCAAGTTGAATCCAACCACATTTGTATATGATGAAAATAGAAAATATCATACTGCGAGAGCCTATGCGCAGTCTAAGCTAGCTAATTTGTTATTTACATACGGATTACAAACTCGTCTAGAAGAATTAGGATCAAAGGTAAAAGTTTTAGCAGCTCATCCAGGAATTTCTCGAACAAACCTTGGAGAACATATCAAAACACTATCTTATAAACCAATCCGTGGATTGATTAATTTGTTTAACCAATCACAGCAAGAAGGAAGCCTTCCAGGTATTCGTGCTTGCACAGATTCATCGGCAAAAAGCGGACAATATTATGGCCCTTCTGGTTTCTATGAAATGAAAGGTCACCCTGTAGTCACAAAATCAACGAAACGTTCTCATTCCAAAGAACTACAAAATATTCTATGGGAAGAATCCCATAAGATTACAAAACAAGACATTTTACTATAAAAGTTTCTATGAAGTTTTTCTTCATAGAAACTTTTTCTATTTCAAAATAATTATGAAAAATTATTTGTTAATTCCAATCTTTTCATGTACAATAAAATGTTAAATTAAAGAAAATAGGTGTCCTATGAAAAAAATACTATTTACCATAAGTTCTCTACTCCTATTGTTTCTAGGAGCTTGCAGTAGCAATGTTTTTACAAATACTTCGCATCTTGATGAAGTTACCAATGATTTAACCATTCCATCTGAATTAACAAGTAGAGATACATTACCAACCTTCGTTGATGGGGTTACGATAGATTGGGAAAGCAGTGTAGCTAGTACACTCACAACTGACTACTCCATTATCCAGTCTAATACCGATGTTAATGTGACATTAACAGCCACATTATCCCACGAAAGCAGTTATGCTACAAAAGCATTTAACGTTACGATTTTAATGCCTGAAGCAAACGATTATTTTACGTTACTCGATGCCAAAGATGCACTTGTTTTTGACAACTTATCCATCACTTCTGATGTAATGTTACCTCAGGCAAATGGTCCTGTTTCTATTGTTTGGATATCAAGTGATGAGGATTATATTTCTAATTCGGGGAAAGTGAATAGACCATTAGAAAACGAAGAAAACAAAACAGTGACCATGACTGCATATTTAACATATAATGGCGTGCTTTTTGAAAAAAAATTCACCTTCCAAGTCATATCGCTCACTCCGAGTGCTGTGTATGTTGGTTATTACGATGGAGCAGCTGGATTAATGGGCGAAGTATTAAAAGCTTTCCTGCATGATTTAATTGATAACCAAACGTTTGTTACATATGCAGCGTTATGGGAAGCACTTGCTGAAAGTGATGAAGATCCCCTAAATTCGAACAATGTCATCTTGTTTTATACTGGTAGATCTCAAGCAAAATCAAATCATGGTGGTGCCATTGATGAATGGAACCGTGAACACATTTGGCCACGATCACATGGTGACTTAGAACCTACAATTGCGAATTCTGATATGCATCATATGAAGCCAACAGACGTTTCAGTAAACGCAGAAAGAGGTAGTCTTGATTTTGATGAAGGTGGAGCAACTGTATATGATGGAAATATCGCAACTGACTGCTTAAAAGACGGAGATTCGTTTGAACCACGTGATGAAATTAAAGGCGATGTTGCTAGAATGATATTCTATATGGCAGTGCGTTACGAAGGCGATGATGGCGTTCCTGATTTAGAAATGAATAACAACACTGGAAATGGATCCATTCCGTTTATTGGGAAACTATCTATTCTATTATTATGGAATATGCAAGATTTACCTGATGCATTCGAAATGCATCGTAATGATGTCATTTTTTCATATCAAGGAAATCGAAATCCATTTATTGACCATCCTGAATTTGCAAACTACATTTGGGGAAATAACTAATATGAAAAAGGAGCTATTTTAGCTCCTTTTAATTTGTAGGTGTTTCTCAATTTTATTGTTTATTCTTTTGTTTTAGATTTTGGTCTTTCATGTACTACTACTTTGTACAAAGAATCTTCAATTTTGAATATTTCAATACGATGACCTAATTCACCCATTTCATTAACGTGGCTAACCATCTCATCTTTGTCAGTAAACAATTTTGTTTTTGATATTCCACGATAATCATCCATATCAAACTTTACTACTTTTCGATGTTCTTTATGAAAATCATGATTTGGATGTGGTGGTCTATCTCTATGATGTCTTTCTTCTCTAATTTCATCAAATTCATCTTTACTAAATTTTTTGATAAATATTTCTTTTTCCATTTCTCTCTCTCTCACTCTCTCACACCTACAACTTCATTATAATACTTCCCATAAAAATTACAATGCAATTTTTTTTCGCATCAAAACAAAGGAAAAATTATCAAAATTCACCATTGGAAAACAGAACAAATCTTCCTACTTCCCACTGTCTCCATAGTTTGATAATACACGAGCACTTGGATCACTTACATCACAGTTTTCCCATGTTTTATTTGGCATCCAATAATCCATAACCAAATGTGAATGATTTGGGTAATACTTCTCAAATATCTCTCTATATAGCAATGATTCCTTGGTAAATGGAGTTGGATTAGCGTATTGTGTACATTTTTTTACAAATACTTCATCTGAATAACAGCTTTCAGCGTATTCTTTTAAATAATCAACCAATGAGTGCCCGACCGCATCACTAAAGGCTGCCTTATCGCGATACAGTATTTCATGAGGCAAGTAATCGCCTTCAAAAGCCTTTCGTAGCAAGAACTTTCCTGTACTGTATTTATTCATTTTAAATATAGGGTGGATTCTCATGACATAATTAACAAAATCTAGGTCTCCAAATGGAACACGAGCTTCTAAACTATTTGCAGCCAAGCATCTGTCTGCGCGCAATACATCGTACATATAAAGTTCACGCACTCTTTTTTCTGCTTCTTTTTGAAATGCATCCTCATCAGGCGCAAAATCTGTGTATTTATATCCAAACAACTCATCACTTACCTCGCCTGTAAGCAACACTTTTATGTTCGTATTTTCATGAATATATTTCGATATTAAATACATTCCAATACTAGCTCTTATGGTTGTGATATCATATGTTTCCAATGCATATATTACTTCATCTAAACTGTTGATAACATCTGCTTTTTTGATAATCACTTCAGTGTGATCGGTTTGTAAATAATCTGCGACAATTTTTGCATACTTCAAATCAATCGGATCTGTTTCCATCCCAACACTGAATGTTCTTATTTTTTCAGTTGATACCTTTGCAGCTACTGAGCAAACCAAACTTGAATCAAGCCCTCCACTGAGTAAATACCCTATTTCCGCATCGCTATCTAATCTTTTTACAATACCTTCTGTCAATTTTCGATTGATATTGATTAAGATGTCTTCAAATAAATCAGTGTGATATTTTTCAATATCTAATAAATCAGAATATTTGATAAATTCGCCTTTTATATAGTAATGACCTGGAGGAAATGGAAATACTGTTTCTACTACATCAATAATTGCTTTCACTTCGCTCGCAAAAACAATTTCACTTGTCTCTTTGATGTATCCATAAAAAAGTGGTCTAATACCAATCGGATCTCTACCTGCGACCAATCCTTTGATTTTATCATCATATAAAACAATCGCATATTCAGCATCCAAATATGCAAACATCTCGACTCCTAGTTCTTCATATAATGGTAGTAATATCTCACAATCACTTTCTGATTGAAAAACATGTCTTTTTGACATTTCTTGTTTGATTTGCCTGAAATTATAGATTTCTGCGTTTGCCACCAAAATATTATTCTTGTAGTAAAAAGGTTGCATTCCATTCATCGAAAGCCCCATAATAGCCAGACGATTAAACATAAATACATAATCACCAATCACTTTGTAATCTTTTGCATCAGGACCCCTTTTAATGGTATTCAGTTGCCCTTTTTTTAATTGTTCAATTTTTTGTAGTCCACCAGATGATACAATAATTCCACACATATTACATGCTCCTTTCGATTATAAAAAAAACAGTCTTCTATCCCATTAGGGACGAATAACTGTTTAATCCGCGGTACCACCCATTTTGCCAAAAGGCCACTCACTCTCAATTAAGAGTTTTAGTATGATAACGGTCTAATTCCGGTTTATTTTACTAGAAAATCGTTCAAATAAACAACTCAAAAGTGTTATTCATATATAGCTTATTGTCTAGCTCACACCATCCTAGACTCGCTTGGAACAGTTCTATATACTACTTCTCTTCATCAACGTTTTTATGCGCTTAAATATGCTTCTTTTACTTTTTCATCATTCAGTAAATCTTTTGAATCTCCAGATGCTATGATTTTCCCAGTTTCAAGCACATAACCTTTGTGCGAAACATGTAAAGCTCGATTTGCATTTTGTTCTACTAGTAAAATCGTCGTACCTGTTTGATTAATATCAGTAATAATACTAAAAATCTCATCCACCAATAATGGAGCAAGTCCCATAGAAGGTTCATCCAGCAATAAAATCTTAGGTCTACTCATTAAAGCCCTACCCATTGCCAGCATTTGTTGTTCACCACCTGACAATGTTCCAGCAGACTGCGATATTCGTTCTTTTAAACGTGGAAATCTACGAAATACCATTTCTAGATCTTCTGCAATTTCCGTTTTATCTTTTCTGGTATATGCACCCATTTGTAAATTCTCAAGTACCGTCAAGCCTGGAAATACTCTTCGACCTTCTGGTACATGTGATATCCCCATCTCCACCAATTTATGTGGTTCATATGTTTCTAGATTTTGATCCAAAAACATGATATTTCCTTCGGTTTTCTTCAATAAATTAGATATCGTTTTTAAGATAGTCGATTTCCCTGCTCCATTCGAACCTATCAATGTAACAATCTCTCCTTGTGCAACTTCAAAATTAACCCCTTTTATCGCGTGTATTGCGCCATAATAAACATGTAAGTTCTCTACTTTTAACATATCATTCTCCTAAATAAGCTTTGATAACAGCTTTATCTTTTCGAATTTCTTTTGGTGATCCTTTTGCAATGATTTTTCCATAATCAACCACAATAATTCTTTCACAAATTCCCATTACGAGTTTCATATCATGTTCAATTAATAGTACAGAAACTTTAAAACGTTCTTTGACAAGTTTAATTGTCTCCATTAATTCTTCAGTTTCTTGTGGATTCATCCCAGCTGCAGGTTCATCAAGTAACAATATTTTAGGGTTTGTAGCGAGTGCACGTGCAATCTCTAATTTACGTTGTTTTCCATAAGGAAGATTTTTGGCAAGTTCATTTTGGAATTGCTCTAAACCAAATACTTTTAATAATTCCACTGCAACATCTACAGCTTCTTGTTCTTCACGTCTGAATTTTTTATTCTTTACGATACTTGATAACAAGTTATATGTCATTTGATTATGATAGGCTACTTTAATGTTATCAATTACACTCATATCCTTAAACAATCGAATATTTTGAAATGTACGACTACTACCCAACATCACAATTTGATTCGGCTTTTTATTTTTTGTGTTAACACCATCAACATGAATAGAACCCTCAGTAGGAGCATATACTCCAGTAAGTAAATTAAATATAGTTGTTTTACCGGCTCCGTTTGGACCAATTAGCCCAACCAATTCATTAGATTCTAAAATTAATTCAAAATTATCAACCGCAGTTAATCCACCAAATCTAATTGTTAAGTCTTTTACTTCTAGAAGAGCCATTATTGATCACTTCCTTTTAGCAAGTCGTCTGTTTTCTTTTTACGTAAAAAGAATCTCTTAAGTGCTCTTAAATATCTAGGTGTGTCAAATTCTTTTGTTCCCATCATTCCTTGAGGTCTAAATAACATTGTTAAAATTAACATCATAGAATATAGCAACAAACGATATTGATCAAAATCACGTAGTAATTCTGGAAGGAATGTTAAGAATATAGCTGCGACAATTGCACCACTAATCGATCCCATACCTCCAAGGACAACAATAACAAAGATTTCAACTGATTTGATAAATCCAAATGAAACCGGCGCTAAGAATCCACCTTGAAAAGCAAAAATCGCCCCTCCTATTCCACCGAACATAGATGCCAATACAAATCCCATTATCTTATATTTTGTAATGTTGATTCCAACTGATTCACTTGCGATTTCGTCTTCTCTGATTGATAAGATGGCACGTCCATGTCTTGAAAACATGAAAAGATAGATTACAAGTACAATTGTTGCTGTAGTCCAAAAAGCAATTGGAAATGTCATAATTCTTGGAATTGCTTTTAATCCTTGTGCACCACCTGTAAATTCTACATTTGTCAGAATAATACGTACAATTTCACCAAATCCAAGTGTCATGATTCCTAAATAATCACCACGAAGTCGTAATGCAGGTGTTCCAACCAATAATCCCGCGATACTTGCCGTTAGTGCAGCTCCAGATGCACTAATTAAGAATATCAATAAATTTCTAGATAGAAATAAAAACCCATCCGTAATAACTGGATATAAGGCAATCCCAATCAGCGCTGCAGTATATGCTCCAATCGCCATAAATCCTGCATGCCCTAATACCAATTGTCCTAAAAATCCTGTCGCAATGTTCAAACTTGCTGACATCACGATTGCTACCAATACTAGTACAATGATTGTAGAATAATATCGATTCAAAATACCAGTATTAATTAAAGTGTTTAAAACAAGAAAAATGATTGTAACAAATGCTAAATTGATAAAAACTGTACTGATTGAAAGTTTCTTATATGCTTTGTGCGGTAATACTGTTCCAAATAATTTTGATAGTCCCATATTATACCTTCTCCTTTACGTTTTTACCTAAAATTCCAGAAGGTTTGAATAATAAAACCAATATAAGAACACTGAAAACAATAGCATCCGCCCACTTACTAGATATATATCCTTTGGTCATTGTCTCAATAAATCCAATCGTATATCCACCAAGTACAGCGCCTCCAATATTACCAATACCACCAAATACTGCGGCGATAAAGGCTTTCAAACCTGGCATAACACCAAGAGTTGGATATACTTGACTGTACGCAACAGAATAGAAAATTCCACCAAGTGCACCAAGTGCACTACCAATCGCAAATGTCAGTGAAATAATACGGTTAATATTGATTCCCATTAATAAGGCAGCATCTTTGTCTTGTGAAACGGCACGCATTGCTTTTCCAGCTTTTGTTTTCTTTACAAATAATGTTAATAAAACCATAATGATAATTGACATAAATATGGTATATACCGTAACCATAGAGACTGCAGTATTACCAATCATGATTGGTGCAGCTGTAATAAATCTTGGCATTACTTTTGGCGTTGCCCCAAATAGAAGCTGGGCAAAATTTTGTAAAAATAAGCTCATACCTATGGCAGTGATTAATGCCGAAATTCTTGGTGCAGTTCTTAATTTCTTATAAGCAATTTTCTCAGAAAAAATACCCATAAGCGCAGCCAATCCCATTGAAATAATAACAATTAGAAAGAACGGTAATTCAACTGGTAATGATGTTGCTATAACGAAAGCAAAATATGCACCAAACATCATGATTTCACCATGTGCAAAGTTGATCAATCGAATGATTCCATATACCATGGTATATCCGATGGCAACTAGTGCATAGATACTACCGGTATTCAAACTGTTGATTAGTTGTCTAATTAATAAATCTATATCCATGAATTCACCTCAAAATATGGTTATAGATAGGGAAGTTATTCTTCCCTATCTACATTGATTTTTACTAAAAATTTATGTGTTTGTTAGTTTCCTTCTACTTTGTCAACTACGACATGTTCCCCGTTTACAATTTGAATAATTGTAATGGCTTTAATTGGATCTCCATTTTCATCAAATTTGATTGATCCAGTTACCGCATTTTGGTAATCCAAATCAGTTAATGCAGCAATTAACTCAGTCGAATCAGTTGTTCCAGCATCTTCCATTGCCGCAGCCATTGCATAAACAGCATCATAAGCAAGTGCAGCAAGAGCATTTGGTGCTTCACCATATTCTTCAGTATAATTCGCAACGAAATCAACAACTACTTGCGCAGTATCAGATTTTGCATAATGGTTTCCAAAATACATACCTTCAGCTACAGCAGCATAATCTGCTTCTAATCCATCCCAACCATCTCCACCAACAAATGGGATATCCATTCCAGCAGCATCAGCTTGTGTCAAAATAGCACCTACTTCAGCAACATATGCAGGTAAGAATACTACTTCAGCATCAGATGCAGCAATATTTGCAAGTACTGCAGAGAAATCATCATCAGATGCACTAAACGTATATTCAGTAACAGTACCACCACTTGCTGTAAATTCTGCAACGAATGCATCTGCAAGTCCTTCACTATATGCATCCCCTGAATTATATAGCACTGCAGCATTTGTCGCTTCTAAATTATTTTTAGAGAAAACAGCAGCAACGGTTCCTTGGTAACTATCTGTATAACATGCTCTAAATACGTTAGGTGCATCTAGTGTTACATCAGGGTTCGTAGCTGTCGGTGTTAATACTGGTAAATTATCAGCAATCGCCAATTCTTTAACAGCAAGAGTTACACCACTAAATGTTGCACCAACCAATGCAACTACTCCATCTTTATCAACCAAACGATTATAAGCATTTACACCTTCAGTAGGATCACCCTTACTATCATATGCGATAATTTCAACGTCTTTTCCAAGTACACCACCATCTGCATTCAATTCAGCAGCAGCTAACTTTGCACCATTTGCAACTGCAACACCATACATCGAATAATCTCCTGTAAGTGGTCCAATTACACCTAGTTTAATATTGTCATTTGTGTCACAAGCTCCTAATAGTAATACGAAAGATAATGTTAAAGCAATTGTTAATAATTTCTTCATAATTTTTCTCCTTTTAATATATTTTATGAAAACTATACTACAAGGAGCTAAAGCAAACAAGAGAAAAAACACAATGAAAGCGTTTTTTATTTGTGAAAATGTTTTCATAGATAGATTTTGGCATTAAATAAATAAAAAAATAGTTGTAAATACCAACTATTTGGCTTGAATAGAACCTTTAAGCTTTGAAAAGAGTTTTAAACATTTACTAAGACATCTCTCTTTTTACCGGAATTAACAAAGTGAATACCAATTAATATAACCAATAGACCCAGAATGACTGAAGAAGTGATTTTTTCATGCAAGAAAATAAAAGACCACAGTATTCCAAAAACAGGCATTAAATAAGTAACCGTCAAAGCTTTTACTGCACCGACTTGTTTGATTAGGTAATAATATATTAAATAGGCAATTGCCGTACACAAAATACCAAAGAAAATCATTAGCAAGCCCACTTGAATGGTAACCACTTCTCTAATCGGAAAAACAATGATAAAGGGGATCAAACTCACTCCCGCAAACAATAAAGAACCCGCTGTTAATTCCTTTGCTTCAATATGCATTGCATACTTTTTTGTCACTACGCCAGACAGCCCATAAAATGATGCAGCTGTAACACAAGCAAGAATCGACAACGTTACCTCGCTCGTACTTTCACCAAATGAAACGCTAGATATAATCCCAACACCAATAAACCCAATGATTAATCCAAATATTTTTTTATAACCTAATTTTTCTTTTACAATTAAATAACTGAATATTGCGCCAAACATTGGCGCAGTCGAATTCAATATTACACTGATTGAAGCATCAATATACTGTGCAGCGAACCCATATAAAAAGAATGGTATAGCACTATTTCCAATTCCAATCACAAAAAAAATGAAATAATTCTTTTTCCAGTTTACCTTATATTTCTGGAAAGTGAAAATCAGTAAGAGAAATAATGATGCACTCAACAAACGAAAACTAGAGGTCATAGCAATACCAAAAGTCGGAACCAATACTTTCATAAAGATAAAGGAAGAACCCCAAATGGCAGATATCAAAATAAGTAATAATGTTTGTTTTACTGTCATATTTTCTTGTCCTTTCGCTTTTTGTAAAGTTGAACGACATCAGTCTCACTTAATACAATTCCTCCAAAAATTAAAATAATACCAAATAAAATGAAACGATTAAATGGATCATTGTAAAACAAAATAGCAAATATTGGACCAAATAAACTTTCAGTTGATATTAAAATTGCAGCTTCTGCAGTATTTGTATATTTTTGGCCAATACTTTGAAATAGAAACGCAATGAAACTTCCAAATATACCAAGTAATACTGCAAGTATCAAAATTTTACTTTCGTCAAATGAAGAAAATGCTTGTCTCGGAAAACCACCATTTATAAACATCGTTATTGTTGCAAGCATACTAAACATTAATAATTGAAAAGCCATCAAAACAAATAGATCAACCTTCTTTGTTAATTTGCCTAAAAAATAAATATGAATGGCAAAAAATGTTGCTCCAATAAAAGTAAGAGAATCACCAAAAGCAATGGTAAGTTCATTAAAATCTACAGTGATTAAACTAATACCAAGCAGTGTAATGAATCCAGCAATGATTGTTTTGGCATGACTCTTTTTTCCTTCAAAAATAAAAATAAGCAATGGCATCATAACAATATATCCAGCTGTAATGAGTGCATTATTCGATGGATTTGTGTGTACCAAACCCCATGTTTGAAAATAAAAAGCAATATATAGTAAAATCCCAAGAAGAAGACCATTCTTAATTACATAAATATTTGTTTTTAATATTCTTTTAAAATAAAAAAGAAAAATCGCAATTGTTGCTGAAATAAATCTCACAAAAAGCAGTTGTGAATCATTCCAACCATGATCCAAAACATACTTATTTCCTATAAAACCAAGACCCCATATGATTCCAGCAGATATTAAAACAATACGTGCTAATTTCTTATTCATGTTATCACCTCTATAAGCTACAAACATTATAGCAAAACAACCATCAAAAAGCCATACAAAAAAAGAGAAATAAATTCTCTTCTTTATATCATAATCAACAGCTCTCTGATTAACTTCGCAGCAACGATTGTTGATGACTTACTTGGGTCTTGTTCTGGTGCAAGTTCAACAACATCACAACCAACTATATTTAACCCACTAAATTTTAATACTGCAGATAACAACTCTTTAAATGTCAATCCACCTGCTTCTGGCGTTCCAGTACCAGGCATTATAGAAGGATCAAGCACATCCAAATCTATCGTGATATAAATTGGGTGATCTTTGACTTCCGGTAAAATTGTTCCTACTAAATCAGCACTAAACTTTTCAATAAATTGATGTTCTTGTGCATACACAAACTCACTTTTCACACCTGAACGGATGCCAAATTGATATACTCTTCTATCACCTAGGATATCTGCAACTTTTTTAATGACTGTTGCATGAGACATTGCCTCACCAAAGAAAGTGTCACGCAAATCTGTATGTGCATCAAAATGAATTACACGTAAATTCGGGTATTTCTCTGCCACTGCTTTGACAACTGGATAAGTAACCAAATGTTCTCCACCAATCATAAATGGAATTTTATCATCGGTTACAATTTGTTTTGCCTGTTCATAAATAGCATCAAGTGTTTTGGTTACATTCCCTGGAAAAACATCAGTATCTCCCAAATCACAAATAGCTTTTGAAGTAATTTCCTTATCTTGATATGGTGAATATATTTCCAATCCCATTGATTCTAAACGAACCGCGTTTGGAGCAAATCTAGTCCCAGGACGAAATGAAGTCGTTTGATCTACTGGTGCACCAAAAATGCAAATTTGCGCATTTTCGTATTTTTTATTTGCTTTCAAATAATTTAGTTTATTCATTTTTACTTAGCTCCTCTTTTACATATGTTGGCAACATAAATGATGCTTTATGTAAATCACTATTATAATATTTTGTTTTCAAATTAAATTTTTCCCAAATATGGGGTTTATGATCTGCGATGGGATGATATGTTTTAGAAGCAAATCCAAACAACCAATACCCCGATGGATATGTAGGTTGGAAAAATTGATACACTTCAGCAATCGGAAAAATGGTGTCAATTTTATGATGGGAGCGTTTCATCTCTCTTCTTTCACGTTCAAAATAAGGAGATTCATGTTGATTAATTAAAATACCATCCATTTTAAGAGCTTTATAACAGCTACGATAAAAATCTAGAGTAAACAATCCCTCTCCAGGTCCGACTGGGTCAGTAGAATCTACCAAAATCAAGTCATATGTGCCTTCAGGCGTGTTATTCACAAAGGCAAGGCCATCTTCAAAGAATAGGTTGATACGTTGATCTGAGCTTAATGTAGAAGCTGTTTGTGGTATGTACTTTTCTGTTAAACGAACCACTCTTTCATCAATTTCTACCATATCGATTTGTTTGATGGATGAATAACGTGAGATTTCTCTTGCAGAACCTCCATCACCACCACCAATAATCAATACTTTTTCAATCTGAGGATTTACTGCCATTGGCACATGAGCAATCATATCATGATACGCAAATTCATCTTTTTCTGTAATCATCAAAATTCCATCTAATGTAAAGAATTTTCCAAAGGTAATAGAATCATAGTAATCAATCACTTGGAAATCAGAAACTTCATGATGAAGATGTTTTGTATATTCAATTGAGAATAGACAATCCTTCGTCCATTTTTCAGTAAATAGATTATTTTTCTCCATTACTTTGCCCCTCTTTCAAGACTTTAACTTTTACAAGTTTATGTTCCATTACCGGACCGATAATTTGATTTTTAAATTTTAATAAAAAGCGAAAATCATTGACAATTTCTTCTGTCATCAATTCACCAGGTACAACTAGTGGAATTCCTGGAGGATAAACCATTATTTGATCTGCAGCAATTTTGTTTACTGCGTCATCTAGTGAAACATACTCACTTTCCAAGAAGAATGCTTCACGTGGTGTTTTTAAAACCACTGGTTCGCGTAAGCTCATACTTTTTGTTCCATTTTTTACTTTGGTTTTGTATTTTATAGCAAAATCTTGTAGTGCAGTAACAAGTTGTTGGATAGAATCCATTGTATCACCAACACTAACAATGGCGAGCACAACCTTTGTTTCCCCAACTTCCAGTTGAATGTGATATTCCTGTTTTAAAATATCATATGCTTCAAACCCAGTTAGTCCGAGTTGTGAGACATTAATAATCAATTTACTTAGATCACGAGCAAATATCTCATTACCATTCAATATATTCGCGTCTACACAAGACAAATATGGTATTTTATTAATTTCATCACGAGCGTAATTAGATAGCGAAACAATATTCTCAAACATGGATGAATTTGTTGCTAAGTTATAACGAGCCATATCCAAAGACCCAAGCAACAAATAACTAGCACTAGATGTTTGCATCACGTTGATAATAGAACGTACTTTCGCTCTAGAAATTAACCCTTCATTACCAAGAAGCATTGAACTTTGTGTTAAAGATCCACCTGTCTTATGAACTGAAATTGTTGCCAAGTCAGCCCCAAGGCGAATAGATCCTTCGGGAAATCGATCATCAAAGTAAAAATGACTTCCATGAGATTCATCTACCAACACAGCGATATTTTTACTATGTGCATACTGAATGATTTTTTTCAAGTTAGAAGTAAACCCATAATAAGTGGGATTTAATACAAGAATTGCTTTCGCATCAAGGTTTTCATCAATCGTTCTTTTTACATCTTTTAAACTAATACCCATTGATATCCCGATTTTTTTATTGACAAGAGGTTGAATATAAACTGGTTTTGCCCCAGCTAATACCAATCCATTGATTGCAGATTTATGAACATTTCTCGGTAAAATGATTTTATCTCCAGGATGACAGGCAGATAAAATCATATTTTGCACACCACCAGTTGAACCATTCACCAAAAAGAAAGCATAATCAGCTCCAAATAAATCTGCAGCCAAATCTTCTGCTTCTTTGATAATTCCCGTAGGATTGCTTAAATTATCTAATTCTTTCATGGAGTTCACATCAATCTTAAAGATCTCCGCTCCAACAGCATCTTTGAAATCCTGATGGATTCCACGGCCCATTTTGTGACCTGGTACATCAAAAGGAGTCACATTTGTTCGAAGCCCATAATTAATAAGCGCATCAAACAGAGGCTTTTGATTTTGATCTTTACTCATAGATGTTTTTACCATAATAGATCTCCTTCATTTCTCTCTCTAATATTTTTAAGAGCTCATTTTGTTTTTCTATAGATAATGATGATTTTTCTTTTCCAAATAAATAGTCATCTAAATTTAATTCTTTTAGCATCATCTTAGAATGAAAAATATTTTCTTGATAGACATTTACATCAATACAGTTATAGCGTTCGATTGTATCAACATTAATATAATCTTGAATGGTATCAAAATCGTCATCTATAAAAACTTTTTTCCCATTTGCAAGTCTTGTAAAACCTCTAACTCTAAAATCAATGGTAATGATATCAGAATCAAAACTACCGATTAAATAATCCAATGATTTCAAAGGAGAAATTTGCCCACATGTTGATACATCTATATCAACACGAAATGTTGAAACTCCTTTTTCAGGATGACTTTCAGGATATGAATGTACGGTAATATGTGACTTATCTAAATGTGCAACGATTGTTTCACCACAATGTCCTAACTCACCACAGTTACAAGATTCATCTACAAAATCTTTTGCAATTGGTTCTTCACTAATCAAGATGGTTACACTTGCACCTTGTGGTTCATAGTCTTGTTTGGAAATATTCAATACATTTGCACCAATGTTACTGGTAACTTGTACTAAGATTTCTGTCAATCTTTTAGAATTATAGGTTTCATCGATATATTCGATGTATTGTCTTCTTTCTTCTTCTGTTTCTGTGATGCAAATATCATAAATGTTAAAAGACAATGACTTTGTCAAATTATTAAAGCCATATAACGCTAAGCGCTCAGCCACTTTAGTTGGTACCTAAGTATTTTTTCAAACTATCTACTTTGTCCAAACGTTCCCATGGTAAATCCAAATCTAAACGACCAAAGTGTCCGTATGCTGCGGTTTGTTTATAAATCGGATTTTTCAACCCTAATGTAGTAATGATTGCTTTTGGTCTCAAATCAAAGTTTTCCATAATTGCTTTCACAATCGTTTCTTCACTTACGATATTGGTGTTAAACGTATCAACTCTTATACTAGTAGGTTTTGCAACTCCAATGGCATATGATAATTGAATTTCGCATTTTTTTGCCAACCCTGCAGCCACTATGTTTTTCGCAACATATCTTGCTGCATAAGCTGCACTTCTATCTACTTTAGAAGCATCTTTTCCACTGAATGCTCCTCCACCATGACGGCTATACCCTCCGTAAGTATCCACGATGATTTTTCTTCCTGTAACACCAGCATCACCATGAGGTCCGCCTACGATAAAGTTTCCTGTTGGATTAATAAAGATTTTAGTATCTTGATCAATCAAATGACTTGGTATTATTTTATCGATTACTTTTTTGCGAATATCATTTTTTAAAGTTGCTTGACTAACTTTGTCACTATGTTGACTAGAAACCACAACAGCTTCTACACGAAATGGTTGATCATTTTCATCAAACTCTACTGTAACTTGTGTCTTCCCATCTGGTCTCAAATAAGAACAAGTCCCATTTTTACGAACTTTGGTGAGTTGCTTTGCCAATTTGTGGGCAAGTACAATCGCTAAAGGCATATATTCTTCTGTTTCATCGGATGCAAATCCAAACATCAGCCCTTGATCTCCAGCCCCTTGTTCTTTTGATGCACTCTCATCCACACCCATAGCAATATCTGGTGATTGTGGATCTATCGCAACCAAAACAGCTAAATTTTCTGCATCAAAACCATATTTTCCTCGATCATAACCAATTTCTTTCACAGTTTCTCTAACAATTTTTTGAATATCTACATAAGTCGTTGTTGTAATTTCACCAGCGACTAAAACCAATCCGGTTGTAACAAGTGTTTCTACTGC
>JAFGXW010000089.1 GCA_016936415.1 Bacilli bacterium
ACTTCAGTTTTATATTTCATATCGATATGAGAATCCAGTGTCATAAAAATTCTCTTTAGTATTTCCAAATTTTCTTCGGTACCCAAATGTCTTACTTTTGCACGTAACAATTTTAATCCTGAAGCCAATCCTCGTTTTTCAATTTCTTTCACTTTTTGTGTTGTAGGATCAGTAATCTTTTGTGTCGCTCCGTGAGTAAGATTAATTTCATCTACATAAGTAATTAACTCTTCAACAATATCATGATCAAGATAATCTGTTAACCATCCACCAAATTCACTTGTAATATTGAATTTACCATCAGAATATGCGCCAGCTCCCCCAAAACCGTTGGTAATAGAACATGCTGGAAAACATCCACTTACACCCTCTTTGTTGATAGGACACTTTTGAATTTTCTTATCCAAAATAGGACATTTTCTAGAAAAAATATCCAATCCCTTATCCACTAGTAACACTTTTGTTTCCGGGCTTTTTACCATAATTTCATAACAAGTGAAAATCCCAGATGGGCCTGCACCAACTACTACTACATCATAATGATAATCCATATACTGTCCTCCTTGAAAATAAAAAAAGTACCCACAATAGGTACACGAATAGCGCACTCTATTTTTCGATTGCTTGGTACGCCGTTTTTGATATTTCCAAGTGTATATTACCAAAAATTTAATTGATTGTCAACCAAATTTTAGAATACTTTAAATTTCTTTAAAAATCAAAAAAAGGCTATAAATAGCCTTTTTTTGATTTACATTGCTTCTAATAAATCTACAATATAATATAAATAATGTTTATCCAGTTTAATTGTTTCAATGGTAATATTCAACCTATCTAATCGATAAGTGAAGCGTATAAATTTGCTGATATCGTTTGCTTTCATAAACAAATATTCCCCATTAATATTTTTTGATTTTTCAGGGGATAATACAAATGTCACGTTATTCTTTGTTTCTCGAATTTTTTCAATTCCCTTTTCCTGTGCAAGATATTCAAATAATTTTTCATACATATACAATATAACTTCTGAAGAAGGAATTCCAAAGCGGTCTTTTAATTCCTCAATTAGATTGTTGACATCTTCTTTTGATTTTATATTAGATATTTTTCTATGTATTTCAATTTTAATAAAATCGTTATCAATATAGTTTGATTCAATATATTTGTTAACCTGAACCTTTATTGCTGACTTCTCTTCCATTGGGATTTCTTCTTTTTCTCCTCTTTGTATCGCAATTTCGTCTTTAAGCATTTCAAGATATAAATCCAATCCAACACTATCCATAAAGCCTGATTGTTCTGTACCTAGAATGTCTCCTGCACCTCGAATAGATAAATCTCTTATTGCAATTTTAAAACCACTTCCAAGTTCTGTGAACTCTTTGATAACTTTCAATCTTTTTGTTGCTTCTTCTGTCAGCTGTTTGTTCTTAGCATACATTAAATATGCATAAGCAATTTTATCGCTTCTGCCTACGCGACCTCTAATTTGGTATAATTGTGATAATCCTAGACGATCTGAATCATGAATAATCAATGTGTTTGCGTTAGGAATGTCTATCCCTGTTTCAATTATAGTTGTTGAAACCAATACATCATATTCCTTGTCTAAAAATTTCTCAATCACATTTTCAAGTTCCACTCTGTGCATTTTCCCATGTGCAAAAATAACCCTTGCCTCAGGAACAAGTCTACTGATTTTATTTGCGACAGCGCTTATATCTTCCACTTTATTATATAAATAGAATATTTGTCCATTTCTAGCCAATTCCCTGTATATAGAATCGCGAATAACTGTATCATTTCTCTGCAAAACATACGTTTGAATTGGATATCTATTTGCTGGTGGAGTCTCAAGTAAACTCATACTCTTTACACCCATAATTGCCATTTGTAATGTTCTTGGAATTGGTGTCGCACTAAGAGATAGAACGTCAATATTTATCTTTATTTCTTTGATTTTCTCCTTATGTTCTACTCCAAATCTTTGTTCCTCATCAATAATTAAAAGTCCCAAATCATTAAATTGAACGTCTTTTGACAATATTCTGTGTGTTCCAATTACTATATCAACCGCTCCTGTTTTTAATTCTCTTATCACTCTTCGTTGATGAGAAGGCGTAACAAAGCGATTTAACAATTCAACTTTAATTCCGTGTTTATCTAATCTTTCTCTGAAAGTATGAAAATGTTGTCTTGCAAGAACAGTTGTCGGTGCTAAATACGCAACTTGTTTGTTATCCAAAGTCGCCTTAAAAGCAGCTCTTAATGCCACCTCTGTCTTACCATAACCTACGTCTCCACATAGGAGTCTATCCATAGGCATTTCAGATTCCATATCTTTTTTAATGTCTTCAATTGCTTTTAGTTGATCCACTGTTTCTTCATATTGAAAATCTGTTTCGAAATCCAATTGTAATTCAGTATCTTGACTAAACGCAAAGCCCTTTGTTTGTTCTCTTTGCGCATAAATTTTTATCAATTTATCAGCAATATCTTTGATTTTTCTTTTAACTTTTTGTTTGGTTTTAGCCCATTCAGATCCTCCTAATTTATTCAATAAAGGTTTTGAACCTTCACTTCCAATATATTTCTGAATGAGTTTAATATTTTCGATTGGGATATAAAGAGAATCATCTCCTTTATATGCAATGTGAATGTAGTCATTTGTATTTGTCCCCAATGTCATATTAACAATACCTAAAAATCTACCGATACCATGGTCGTAATGAACGACATAATCCCCTTTTCTTAATTCTTCAACGCTGGATAATTTCTTAGCATCCTTAATAGCAGACTTGTATTTTGCTTTTTTAATATCTGTTCTATGAAACAAGTTATCTTCATTCAATAAAATTGTATTTATATCAAAAAATTCAAAATTCAATGATTTTTCATCAACCAAAAGGTTAATCCTTTTCTCTTGAATTTCATCGTTTCTACCAATTATGGCAAATGGTACTTTTTCATCAATCAAATTTACAAATTGCTTCAATGATTTATCATTATGAAAAGCAATAATAATTGTTGTATACCCATTGTATTTCACAAAATCATGAATAGCCATGTGAATATTATTATTATACACAACAGCTTCTTTTGCTCTAATGTCTATTAATTTGTTAGGTGTGATTTTAATGTTATCGCCAAAAACATCTAAATAAAGAGATTTTTGATTATAAATATAGTTCAAATCTTTAATAAGGCTGAATCCCAACTTAGGATAGTCGTCGGTTCCTTCATACCAATCTGTGATATCTCTTAATATTTCATCATAGTTATCAATGATTTTACTGTGTTCCCAATACACAATAATTTCATTCCCAAGATAATCGGAAATTGTTTCGGGTTTCGACTCTAAAATAGTAATATATCGAGATAGTTTTTCAACTTCGTGATGGTTTTTCAAATTTTCAAGATCTAACTCTATTCTTTCTATTGTTTTATTACTAAATTGATTGTTTTTTTGGATGATACGAACCTTTTTCTCTATCAGTTCTAATTCATCATCATCATAGAAAAATTCGTGCATAGGATAAATTTCTAACTCATCCGTTTTTAAAGTTGAACGTTGGGATTCTGCATCAAAAAATCTGATTGTATCAATTTCATCATCAAAAAAATCAACACGAACAGGCTTATCATAATTGAATGGAAAAATATCTAATATACTTCCCCTAACGTTAAACTGACCTTGTTTTTCAACGGATAACTCTCTATCATAGCCATAAGAAATCAAGGTGCGTGCAAGCATTTCTATGTTATAATTGGATTTTACTTTAAGCCTTAATATAGCCTTTTCCCACTTTTTTATAGGCAATTGATATTTTAATAATCCAGTTGTGTTTGTGACAATAATGCTTTTATTGTTATCTATAATCTTTTTTATTGTATTGATTCTTTCGTATTTAAACTCTGTGCTCATTGCTAACATTTCAGTTGTAATAAATTCATCCTGTGGATAAAACGACACAGCGTCGCCCTCTAACAAATTTGATAGTTGATCAAAGACTTTTTGGGCTTGGTACAAATTAGGAGTGACTACCAAAATATTTTTTGACTCTTTTTGAAATAAATAAAGCAAGACCAAGAGGCTAATATTTGTGTTGGTATTTGTGATATGTAGTTCCTCATTTTGTCTAAATTTATGTAGTATTTCTTTAAAAAAACTTGTCTTTTGAATATAATCAAGAATTTTATTCATGTGCCACCTCCACGAACTTATAGCGAATCCCAAAAATCGAGGGGTCCGCTTGTTCTTTAATATATTTTATCATATGTCTTTTATTTAAACAATATAAGTGAGTACCACTATAATATTAAGACTAAA
>JAFGXW010000090.1 GCA_016936415.1 Bacilli bacterium
GTAATATTTACCATTGCACCGTGAATAGGTAATGCATTTGACTCAATCATTCTAACATTGTGTAATGTTAGAAGCATTTTTTTCATATACCCGAAGTAATCAATTTCCTCACTATTACTAACAAGCCCTACATACATGCTGTTTTCTTTATCACAATAAAACACTGTTTTCTTTTCATTGTTCGGTATTCTCGCTCCAAAGACAAAGACCAAGTCAGGTTTTTTGAACTCAAATTCATCATATTTTGCCAATTCAAACAAATTACATAACGCAACACCATGATTCATAAAATCACGATGAAAATAGATAAAGGCCAATGAATTCCCAACTTTTGCAGGATAACAAAAATAATGAGAAACATTTAGAGATAATCCTTCAATAGGATTGTAAAATACTTCTTCAAAAAATCCAGATCGAGTATTTTTTTTGGGATAAATAACAAAAGGAGGCGTCAAAATAATTGATTTAACAAAGCTAATATTCTTCAGATAATCATATGTATCTGGCAGCCTAGTCTTGCCTTCAAATAAAACAATACCAGCATTTACCCCTGCCGTTAATTGACGATATACGTTATGATTATATCCCAAAATATTTTCTTCAATAAGTCTATATACTTTCAATACTAAGTTTGAGAAGTTATTGTTCGCTTCAATGAAATTCACATTTTCAATCCCACTAGAAGTAACTTTCGATTGAATTAAAGCATAACGTTCTAATCCACGCCAGTAATTATATAATCCTTCTACAAAATCAATGATATCATCGCTAGCTCGTAGCAACTTCACATAATCACCGTTTAGCTTGCGAATTTCAGAAGTATCAAGGATAATCAATAATTTAAATAATTTGGTAATGGTGTTTGCAAAATCATCTTCAATGATTAGACGAAGTCGCTCAAGTAAAAGTGCGTCCTTTTTCGCAAGAACGATAATATATTTATCTAATACTTTTTTAAAGCCTAAACTACTCAATAATTCTTTTGGTGAATCGCAATACTTTACACTAAAATTCAAAATTACATTACTTCTATTTTGTGAATATTCTTTAATCATCGGCTTCACCTCTTTAGTGTATTTTAACAATTATTCCTATAATCTCCCATAAAATATTATGGAAAGTGTTTTCATATTCAATTATTTATCATAATCTTCATAAATATTATGTTCTTCATCTTTATATATCCATCTTACAACACTGTCTAGGTTCACATTTTCCATAGCTCTAAAAATATTTTTGTCAACATCTTCTGATTTAATTTTTAAATCCTTAATCAATTGTTTTACTTCATTTCTTTTACTTGAAACACGACAAGCTTGAAGTTCACAACCACAGTTCATTGCTTCAAGTCCATTTGATTCCATTATTTTAATGATGTCTTTTTCCTTAATCAAATACATTGGTCTAATTAGTTCCAAGCCTTCAAAGTTTTGGCTTTTCAACTTCGGAAGCATTGTTTTAATTGAACCAGCGTATAACAAATTCATCATGGTTGTTTCTATCACATCATCAAAGTGATGCCCTAGAGCTAATTTATTGCATCCCTTCTCTTGTGCCATTTTATATAAATATCCCCTTCTCATTCTTGCACAAAGATAACATGGATAATCCTCAGCGATTTTACCAATCACCTCAAATATGTTTGATCGCTCGATATTTAAGGGAATATCTAACAACTCGGCATTTCCAAAATGTAATTTCAAATTATCGTTACTAAATCCAGGATCCATAGAAATAAACTCTATCTCAAAGTCCATTAAAGGATGTCTCTTTAGTTCTTGAAATAACTTGGCTAATAATAAACTATCTTTTCCACCACTCATCGCTATGGCTATTTTGTCGCCTTCATTTACTAGATTATATTTCTTAATCGCCTTTATAAAAGGGCTCCACAATTCTTTTCTATATTTTTTTATTATATCTCTTTCAAAATTGCTTTGTTCAATTTTACTCATTTTTAACACTTCCTTTTTTGTGTGTAAGGTTATTATAATACATTACCAAGGTAAAGAAAAATAATTTTTAATAATTTTCTTGTATTTTCTAGAATTTAATTATATAATGATGATATAAAGGTTACAAAAATATATTGGAGGTGAACCTATGTCATTTGTTTGGGCATCTAAGAAACCTAAAGAGGGTGTTGCTACTCTTTATGAATCGAATATTACATTAAACAAAGCAGCAAGCGCACATTTTGATCATGCATATAGTGTGTTGCTTGGACTTGACCCAGGAGAAAAACAAATTGCGGTTAAGCCCATTTCTAAAGAACAAGATCAAATTGGATCTATTCCAGAAGAGAAAAGACACAGAATAACAGTTAAGCCAAGTTATGCTAGAGTTTGCAATAAAAAATTTATGAAAGAAATCGCTGATATAGCAAGTATTGATTTATCAGATAATAAGTCTTACAAATTTAAAACAGAATGGAGTAAAGATGATTCTGCACTAATTATAGATTTGAATCATCCGGAGGATTAATTATGGAATATATGATTATAATATGGTTTGTGATTATTATTGTTGCTGCAATTATTGAAATTAATACGATGGATTTATCAAGTATTTGGTTTAGTGCTGGAGCACTAGTTTCATTTATTCTTTCATTGGTGAATTTTAATGCTATTGGACAAATTGTTGTTTTCTTAGTCGTTTCGCTATTATTATTAATTAGTGTTCGACCAATTGTCAAAAACTATTTAAAAACAAATGTAATTAGTACAAACTCAGACCGACTAATAGGTAAGGTTGCTGTATGTACAAAAGAGATAAAAGTTGGGGAACGTGGAGAAGTAAAAATTGATGGTAAATATTGGTTAGCACTTTCTACCGCTGATGAAGACATAGAAGAAGATGAGAAAGTAGAAGTTCTCGCCATTGAAGGCGTTAAACTGATTGTTAATAAGATATAATGAGAGTTGGTTTTTTTAGAAGAGCTGGAGCGTTCTTTATTGATTCAATCCCTATCATTATGCTTCTAAGTTTATTATTATCGTTTTTTGTAGGGGATTTATTGAAAGCCCAATTTGAAAATTTCGATCAAATTTCTGATGAATACACGATTAATGTAGAGGAATATTACGCTACTTTAGAAGGTTATAATTCAGATCTCGAAAACGAAATAATCACCCAAGCTGAGTATGAAGTATTATTTGCTGATTTAGATGAACAATTTAATACAGATAATATTGACGCCCAAGGGGTTATACTATCCTATTACATGAATGTATTCTTTTACTACTTAATTAGTTATGCAATTATTTCATATTTTTATAACTTAATCATGAAAGGACAGACATTCGGAAGAAAACTATTTCAAATCGAATTGGCTGGCAAAATTACTTGGTACACATTATTAATAAGAGAATTACTTTGGAAAACAATGTTCTGGATTACAACACTGTTCTTTGGATTGGTAATTGATGCTTTCATGATTTCATTTACTAAAAAGAAGAAAACCCTCAGAGATATCTTCTCTGGAACGCAACTTATTTTCAAAGGTACAAGTTACCCGTTTTAAACTAAAAAAATAGGAGGAACACAAATGCCAAATTTAGGAGTTATTTTATTTATTTTATTAGTAGTTTTAGTTTTAGCATTAGTAGGAAAAGCATTCACAATCGTACAACAATCAAATAAATACGTTATTGAAAGACTAGGAGCTTATAGTCAAACATTAGAAGTGGGATTACATTTCATCATTCCGTTTATTGATCGTGTACAAAAAAGAGTATCTATTAAGGAACAAGTAGTTGATTTTGAACCACAACCTGTAATTACAAAAGACAATGTAACAATGCAAATAGACACAGTTGTTTTCTATCAAATTACAGATGCAAAATTGTTCACATATGGAGTTGAAAACCCATTAAGAGCAATCGAAAACTTAACTGCTACAACATTACGTAATATCATTGGGGATCTTGAATTAGATCAATCACTTACTTCTCGTGACCTAATCAATACGAAAATGAGAAACATATTAGATGAAGCAACAGATCCATGGGGAATTAAAATTAACCGTGTTGAAGTTAAGAACATTATTCCACCAAAAGATATCCGTGATGCAATGGAAAAACAAATGCGTGCTGAACGTGAAAAACGTCAATCAATCTTACTTGCAGAAGGAAATAAACAATCTGCAATCTTAAATGCTCAAGGTGAAAAAGAATCTAGAATTCTTAAAGCTGAAGCTGAAAAAGAAGTAAGAATCAGAGAAGCCGAAGGGAAAGCAACTGCAATTGTTGAAGTACAAACTGCAACTGCAAGAGGTATTGAATTAATTAAAAATGCTGGTGCAGATGAAGCATTCTTACGCTTAGAAGCATATCGTGCTATGGTAGAAGTTGCTAATGGACAAGCTACAAAACTTATCATTCCATCCGATTTACAAGGTATGATGGGATTGGCTTCAAGTGTGTCTGAAGCAATCAAAAAATAATTATATAAAATAAAAAATAAAGAAAGTCTTATCCAATAGACTTTCTTTTTATTTGCTTAAAATTCACAGTTTCTAGGTGTTCTAGGGAAAGGAATTACGTCTCTAATGTTCTCCACTCCTGTAAGATACATTAGCATACGATCAAATCCAAGTCCGAATCCAGCGTGTTTACACCCACCATATTTTCTCAGATCCAAATACCACCATAATTCATCTTTTGGTATATTCATTTCACTCATTCTTTTTTCTAAATAGTCCAAACGTTCTTCTCTTTGACTACCACCAATCAGTTCTCCGCTTCCAGGAACCAATAAATCCATCGCAGCAACCGTTTCATTATCATCATTTAATCTCATGTAAAATGCTTTGATGTCCTTTGGCCAATCAATGACAAATACTGGTCCATCAAAATGTTTTACCAGATATTTTTCATGTTCTGTAGCCAAATCCTCTTGATATCCTGGCATATTTTCAAATTCTACATCCGCAGAAAGTAAAACATCTACTGCTTCCTTATGTGTTACTCTCACAAATTTACTTGTGACAACTTTGTTTAATTTGTTGAGAAGTCCTTTTTGGACAAATTTTTCAAAAAATTGCATTTCTTCAGGTGCTCTTTTCAAGACGTAATCAATGATAAATTTAACCATATCTTCAGCCAATTGCATGTCATCAAATATATCTGCAAAAGCAATTTCCGGTTCAATCATCCAAAACTCACTTGCATGTGTTGTTGTATTTGAGTTTTCAGCTCTAAATGTTGGTCCAAATGTATAGACATCCTTAAATGCTAATGCAAATGCTTCAGCTTGAAGTTGCCCAGAAACAGTAAGATTTGCTTTCTTTTGGAAGAAATCCTTTTTGTAATCAATCTCTCCATCATCACTTTTTGGAAGTCGGTCCAAATCTAATGTTGTTACTTTAAATGTTTCTCCCGCACCTTCAGCATCACTTGCAGTTATTAAAGGTGCAACTACATTCACAAAATTACGTTCTTGGAAGAAGGTGTGAATGGCATATGTGAGTATACTTCTTACTCTAAAAACTGCGCTAAACAAGTTAGTTCTAGGTCTTAAATGAGCGTTTTCCCTTAAGAATTCTCTCGTATGTCTCTTTGGTTGAATTGGGTAATCTTCTAACGAATCCCCCATTAATTCGATATCTGTTGCTTTGATCTCGAATGGTTGAGGCATAGAAGGAGTAACTAAAATAGTCCCTTTCACTTGTAAAGCACTACCAACTCTAAATTTTTGTATTTCTTTAAAATTCTCCATTGCATCTTCGTATACAACTTGAATGGTCTCAAAAAAAGTTCCATCATTCAGATTAATAAATCCAAATTCTTTTTGTGCTCTGTTATTTCTTATCCACCCAAATAGGGTTATTTCTTTCCCACTAAACTCTTCAAATCTTGAATATAAATCTTTTACTGTTGTTTTCAACAAAATCACTCCTTTTTTTATAAAAAAACGTCCTTAAACAAACGTTTAAGGACGAAAATATTCCGTGGTACCACCTTAGTTCTAGAATCTAGCACTCAAACCCTTTAACGCAGGAATACGGATGGTTCTACTTCATTCTTCCATCACTCATGGTGTTATTCATACTTATCTTATAATCTAGCTCTCACCACTCTAGAATCGCTTAATATAGTGTTAAGTATTACTTCTCCATTCATCGTTTATACAAATATCATACCAAATTAACCTTAATTGTCAACAAATTAAAGTATCTCTTCTTCAATTTCAGGCTTTTCTTCAATTTGAACTTGTGAAATTTCTTCAAATCTTTTCCCAATTTTTGATGAAGTTGTATGAATATCTTTTACACTCTTGTTTACCGAGTCAATACTTCTAGAAAGCTTATCCCAACGATCTTGATATCTTTTGAACTCATCTCCTAGTTTAATCAGTTCTTCTTGTATTACTTTCGCATACTTATCTCTTTCTGCATTTCTTAATAATACTTGAACAGTTGTTAATAAACTCATCAAAGTAGTGGGGGATGCAATCCAAACTCTTTTTCTTTGTGCATACTCAATTACATCTTGGTGATATGCATTCAGTTCAGCAAAAATAGCTTCCGCAGGAACAAACATTACTGCTTGATCACTTGTTTCCATTGGTATAATGTATTTTGTAGCAATATCATCTACATGTTTCTTTAAATCTGACTTAAAATTTCTTGTAGCTTCAAGTCTTTCTCTATCCGTTAAATCTCTATCTACCATTTTTTGATAGTTTTCTAACGGGAACTTAGAATCAATAGCCAAATCTCCCATTGGTCCAGGAATATGCAATACTGCATCTGCTCTGTTTCCATTAGACAACGTAGCCTGAACCTCATATACTTTGGTATTATTTTCACCAAATATTGATGACAAAATATGATTTAATTGCACTTCTCCAAATGTACCTCTTGATTTTTTATCCGTTAAAACATTTTGCAACGATACAACATCAACTGATAATTTTTCAATATTTTTTTGAGCCTCATCGATTTTAGATAATCTTTCAACAATATTTGTAAAAGTCTTATTGGTTTTATCAAACCCTTCACTTAATCTAACTTCTACTTTTTTATTGATTCTCTCCATTTGCTCTTCAATCTTTAAATTTAATGCACTAAAATTCTCTAAAATATCCTTATTAAGCCCTTCTTTAAATTCATTTAAATCTTTAACGCTTTCCTTAGACCCTTTTCCAATTGAGTTTGCAATTTCAATTTTTAGATCGCTATATTCTTTTATGAAAGTGCTAGAGAGTTTATAATTTTCATCTTTCAAACTACTTTTCAAATCATCGACAATTTTATCTTTGTTATTACTCTTATTCACTATCACAATTACTAGTAAAGAAATTAGTAATACTATTGCAACAATGAGCAATGCAATTATCAAATTATCCACCATATCACCTCTTAAAGTATTATAGCATTATTTGCGAAAAAAAAGTAGACACTAATTCAAGTATCTACTTTAACATATTCTTAATTTGGAATAAATCCATCGTATTTGAACAAACTGCTTAAAGGACGATCATAAATGATGTTTAATACACCTTTCGCAAATAATTTTGCAACACTTAATTGAACAATTTTAGGTGATTTTTTATGATCTGGTAACTGTATTGTATTGGTGCACACGACTTCTTCTAATACGGAAGCATTAATTCTATCAATGGCCGGTGGCGAAAAAATCGGATGTGTACAACAAGCGTACACTTTCTTTGCGCCTTTATCCATCAAAGCTTGAGCTGCTGCGGTAATTGTACCAGCTGTATCAATTATGTCATCAACAATGATGGCTACTTTACCTTCAACATCTCCAACAATTCCCATGATTTCAGCAACATTTGGTTGTGGTCTTCTTTTATCAATAATTGCAATTGGAGCCCCCATACTTTCACCCATGTTACGAGCCCTAACAGCTCCACCGTGGTCTGGAGAAACAATCACAATTTCGTCTTCAAAATTTTTGTTTTTAAAATACTCTACTAAAATTGGCATAGCTCTAAAATTATCGATTGGGATATCAAAAAACCCTTGAATTTGTCCTGCGTGAAGATCCATCGCAAGCACTCTTGTTGCCCCTGCTGTTTCAATTAAATTGGCAACTAATTTTGCTGATATAGGTTGTCTTGATTTGGATTTACGATCTTGTCTTGAGTATCCATAATATGGCATAAGTAGATTAATGGTTTTCGCTGAAGCTCTTTTCATTGCGTCGATTGTGATTAATAATTCCATAATATTTTCATTAACTGGTTCGTGAGTTGGTTGCACTAAAAACACATGATGTCCACGAACTGTTTCTGCTAAATCTACCCCGATTTCACCGTCAGCAAAACGACTTAAATCAATTTTACTTAAAGGTATTCCAGAATATTCAGATATTTCTTCGGCTAGTTTCTTATTTGCGCTTAAACTAAATAATTTTACTTTTAACCCATCTAAAATTGCCATTATAAAATAGACCCCCAATAAATATATTTTTCAACCTATATTACATTACCATTTTACACCATAAAAAGCAAAAATAAAATGCAACTTTTTAAAAAAGTCGCATTTATTATGTTTTTTATTCATCGCCTAATTGATTATAAGCTTCAATCACTGCAGTTTCGATATGATTTCGAGTTTCTTGATTAATAGGATGTGCCACATCTTTAAACTCTCCATTAGGCATTTTTCTGCTTGGCATAGCAACAAATAGTCCTTCTTTCCCATCGATGATGCGTAACTCATGAACAACAAAACATTCATCTATGGTAATTGCAGCAATTGCCTTAAGACGATTTTGTCCGTTAAATTTTTTTACTCTAACGTCTGTTATATTCACTTTACCACCTCGCATTTTCTTGTTTCCTACTTTATGCCATTATACCACAGTTAGAAAGCGGTTTCAAATATATTTTTTACAATTAAGATTGTTACCTGAATCTAGTTACCAATTTATAATAATCATCATTCATAATTTCGAGTGCATGAAGCAGTTTCTTTTTATCTCTTGAAATACCAAAAACAGTTGCCCCAGAACCACTCATTAACGCTCCATCTAATCCTAAATCAATCATTTGATTCTTTATTTCTCTAATTTTTGGTTCCATCTCAAAGGAAATTTTCTCTAATGAATTATGTAATTCTCGAGCCATTAACTCATAATTCTTATTATAAATCGCAGAAGTCATATCTGTAATTTTGACATCTACTAAATCCTCTTTATTTACTCTTTTAAAAACCTCTTTTGTGCTAATTTTAGTGTTGGGGTTAACCAAAAGAACTCTTGTTCTCAATTTATGATTTATAAAGAATAACTCTTCTCCTTTTCCTTTTGCTATACACACTTTATTATAAATGCAAAAAGGAATATCTGCCCCTAAATTAACGCCCATTTTAGCCATATCATCTAAAGATAGTTTTAGTTTCCACAGCCTATTCAATCCCCTAAATGCCGCAGCGGCATCTGCACTTCCACCAGCTAACCCAGCTGCAATAGGAATGTTTTTCTCGATATTGATTTCAACACCAGAAGTAACGTTAAATTCTTCTTTCAATAATTCTGCAACCTTATATACAATATTGTCATTTTCATTTGTTGTAATTTCAATGTTAGATTTTATTTTGATGCTTCCTGAGGTGTCTTCCTTAAACGTTAACACGTCATAAAGATTAATAGCAGTCATAACCATCTCTAGATCATGATAACCATCAAATCTTTTATTAATCACATTAAGAAATAAATTAATTTTAGCATATGCTTTTTCCTTAATCATATATATCACCTCGATATATATATATTTTAACACAAGCTAAAAATAAGAAAAACAAAATTAATTTGCTTTTCTCATTTTATTTGTAAATTTAACAAAAAATCACTTAATGCTATAAAATCTGAAACACTTAAATTTTCAGCTCGAATCTGTGGATCTAACCCTAAAGTTTGGAGATATTCTACAATTTTATCTTTTTCAAGACCATACTTTGCATGAATATTATTTAATAAAGTTTTCCTTCTTTGTACAAAAGAAGCCCTTACCAAATTATAGAAATGACTTTCAGATTTTGGCTTTAATTCGATGTTATCAATGACATCCAACTTCACAATTGCACTATCAACATTTGGTGCTGGTATAAAGGCATTACGAGGAACTTTCATAGCGATTATTGCATTTGTTTTATACTGAATCGCTACACTCAATGAATTGTAATCTTTTGTGCTAGGAGATGAGGTGATTCTTTTAGCAACCTCTAATTGCGTCATAACCGTTATCTCTTTGATTATGTTAGATTCTTCGATAATCTTTAATATGATTGGGGTTGTAATATAATAAGGTAAATTTGCTACTAAAATAACTTTATCAAATGTTCTAGTAATCTTCATGATATCCTCATCAATATTACATTTTAAAAAATCCATATTAATCAATGTTAAATCTTTCTCAGAAAAAGTATTTTTTAAAATTTTAACTAAATCTGGATCAATTTCATATGCCAAAACATGAGCCGATTTCTCAATTAGATGTTCTGTTAATCCGCCCAATCCTGGTCCGATTTCTATTACCAAAGTTTCTTTGGATATACTAGGAATCTTCACAATATTCACTAAGATATTTTGATCAATTAAAAAGTTTTGACCAAATTTCTTTTTTACTTTAAAGTCACTACTTCTAATTGTATCTTTTGTCTGATTAATGGTTCCGATTTTACTCATTTTCTCACTTCCAATATTTCAATGACTTTGTCTAAAGATATGCCAAACATGTTTAATTTATTGCAAAGACTTTTTCCATTATTCAAGCCAATTCCCAGTGTTTCACCTAATTTTTTTCGTAATTCTTTAGAATTTTGATTGCCGATTAAGTTTAAGTTGAATAAATCAATTAGTGTAATTGGCTTATCCAATTTTTGACCAGTTTGATAAAAAGAGCCCAAAGCTTCAATTATTTTGTCACGATTTGCGTGCTCAATTCCTACCTTTTTTTTATTCTTGCTAATGCAATCTTTCTTTGTTAAAAATGCATGTTTTGTATTTCCTACGTAATCGTTGATAATTCTTCTAATTCTTTCTCCTTGAAAATCTGGATCTAGAAACAAAATAAGCCCTCTTTGTTTATTTAAGGTTTTTAATTCTTCCAGTGTATTTTGAGAGATTTCACTCCCATTGGTTATATAAATATCTATCCCAGAATAAATCCTTTTTAAAGTAGCAAGGTCATGATAGCCTTCCACTACCACAACCTCTTTAATCTTACTATTAATTAATTCCATTATCTTTTAAATATGAAACCATATTAGCTAATTCTGTAGGTATTTCAATTTGCTGTGGACATTTTGGCAAACATTCTCCACACTCTATACAAAAGTCTGCTGATTTAGCGTCTTTTTCCAAATTTCCATAAGCCCATTTTGTATATTTATCATTGTTAAACATTGAATGATGATTAAATATTCTAAAATTACCAGGAATATTTACCCCATGAGGACATGGCATGCAATAATTACAAGATGTGCAATCAACTTTAGAAAGTTCGAGAAGCTTAATTCTTGCTTTACTAACAAGATCTTGTTCTATTTCTGAGAGTGGTTCAAAATCAGTGAAAGTGTTTATATTATCAACGACCTGATCCATTGTTGACATTCCACTTAAAATAACTTTTACGTTAGGCAATGACCCTACCCATCTAAATGCCCAAGAAGCGATAGAGGCATTTGGATTATGGTCTAGAAAATCTTTTTCTACTACTGGATTAAATTTCGCTAAACTTCCTCCTTTAACAGGCTCCATAACTATTACAGGAATACCTTTCTCTGTAAGGATATTGTATCCCTCTATACCTTGTTGGTGTTCAATGTCCATATAATTCAGTTGAATTTGAACAAAATCCCAATTATACAAATCAACCCATAACTTAAATGTTTCTAAATCATCATGAAAGCTGAATCCAATTTTTTTAATTTTTCCCTCTGCTTTATATCCTTCTAACTGTTTAATAACATCTAATTCTTTTACTTGAGCAAGTCTTTCTTTATTTACGGCATGAATTAAATAAAAATCAAAATATTCAACTCCACACTTTTCTAATTGCTCATGAAAAATACGATCAATATCTTCATTGTTTTGACATTCCCAGAGTGGGAGCTTATCCGCTAAGAAAAACTTACTTCTGTCATAATTTTTAATAATCTCTTTGACAACTAACTCACTTTTACCCCCGTGATAAGGATACGCTGTATCTATATAGTTGACACCCTTGCTTACGGCATAATCAACCATTCTCTTTGCTTCTTCAAAATCAATATCATCATTACTTAAGGTAGGAAATCTCATACATCCAAATCCTAGTAGTGATACACTTTCACTTAACCCTTCAATTACTCTCTTTTTCATGTTTTACCTCCTTAAAATACTTGTTTTTAATATTTTCTTTCACAATAATTTCAATTGCTTGTTTTTGAACATGTATATTTAGATTACCTGAGTTTGATTCTTCACCATCAGTATTCCATTTATGATGATGGTCTGTATATATTTTCAATCTTGATGTTCTAAATTTATATACTCCCGGCAAAATTTTCGGTGATAATACAAATGAAATGAAATAAATTAAATTATTTAACAATGGAATATATTTGTATAATACTACATCTACCTTCCCATCGTCTAAAACAGGTTTATTTACAATATTGAATCCTGCAACTTTTTTAGAATTTACAACCATAATTAAAGAAAAATAACCTCTAAAAGTCCCATTATCGTGAATAATCTTTGTTTTCATCATTGGAATGGTGAAAAACTCTTTAATCCCAGTCAATAAGTATGCAAAATATCCAAAATATTTTTTTAATTTTGAATCGGTTACATATGAAATATCAACATATGTACCAATCGCAGTGACGTAAATAAAATAACCATTATTGCTTTTCGCAACATCCATCTTAACTGGCACTCCAGTTAAGATAATATCAAGCGCTTTATCTACTTTTTTTGGAATTCTTAGTGTGCTTGCCAAATCACAAGCAGTCCCAGAAGGAATGTATCCAATTTTTGGTTTATACTCAGACCCAGCAACTCCGTTTATACATTCATGGAGGGTTCCGTCTCCTCCTGATATGATAAGAAGGTCATATATTTGATTGCAAGCTTCTTTGGCAAGATGTATCGCGTGTTTTGGTCTTTCAGTCGCTACTACAGATACATCATATCCCGCTTCAGAAATCCTATTCGTAACATAAGGAAGATGATGAACAAATTGCTTTTTCCCGCTTTCAGGATTATAGATAATCAAGCATCTTTTCAAATTATCACCTACTTCTTTCCATAATATTATATCACACTGTAGATTATTATAAAATCCCCCAAGAACAGTGATTGATAAATCCTTTATTAGAAAGACTTATCCAGATTGATTCGTTCGTTTTGGTGTCCCTATTCTTATCGATATTATACCATAGTACAAGGGATAATATTTAATTTTGAGTATAATAAAAATATAATAATCTCTGTTTTTAGTTAATTTAATTAAATAACGAACTTAAATATCCAATTAAATAAAAAAAGCTGAATCAGCTTATTTTATTTAATTAATGCTTGAGATGCAGTGATGATTGCAGTGTTATATGCGTCTTCACTACTACAACCTCTAGACAAATCATTAACCGGGCTGTTTAATCCAGCTAATATTGGTCCCATAGCATCAAAATTTCCTAATCTTTGTGTAATTTTATACCCTATGTTCCCTGAATTTAAATCAGGAAATATAAAAGTGTTTGCTTGTCCAGCAACATTACTACCTTTGTATTTTTGTTTTCCTACACTTGGAACAAATGCTGCATCAAATTGCATTTCTCCATCAATATCGTATTTACTATTCATTTCTTTTGCTAGTTTGGTAGCCAATACCACTTTTTGCGTTTCGTCTGTGTCTGCACTACCATTAGTAGAAAAAGAGAGTAGCGCTACTTTAGGGTTTATCCCAAACATCTCTGCCGCTTTTGCTGATTCAATCGCAAATTCAGCTAAATTTTCTGCAGTTGGGTTTGGATTAATCGCACAATCCCCAAAAATATATTTTTCATCTTCCCTAACCATTAAAAAATACCCAAACGTTTTTGATATTCCTGGTTTTGTTTTTATAATTTGTAAAGCAGGTCTTACTGTGTCTGATGTTGAATGACAAGCTCCACTTACAAGACCATCTGCTTTATTTAAGTATACTAACATTGTCCCAAAATAATTTTCATCAAGTAGCATTTCTTTTGCATCTTCAAGTGTTACTTTCCCATTTCTTCTTGCAACAAAAGCATCAACCATTTCATTATACTGTTCATACTCTCTTGGATTAATCACATTACACCCAACTAAATTGTGTTCTTCAATTAATGATTGGCTCCCAATTAAAATTGGTGTAACCAAACCTTCATTTCCTAATTTTTTAGCTGCTTCAATAATTCTAGGATCATTTGCTTCAGGAAAAACGATCTTTAGCCCTTTTCCTGAAATTTTCATCTTTAATTCTTCAATAATATTTGCCATTTTATCACTCCTTGTCGACTTATATTTTACAACTTTTTATAATTAATTCAAATCTTTTTATATGATTATTAAAATATTCTCTAATATGATAAAATAGAAATAGGTGATTTTATGAAAAATATAGATACAATATTGTTTGATTTAGATGGAACGTTAATTGATACAAACGAAATCATTATCAAAAGTTTTGATTCAACATTCCAAAAGCATCTCCCAAAAATAACACTAACAAGAGATAAGATCATTTCATTCATTGGTCCTACTCTTCAAGAAACTTTTGGTTCATATACAAAAGACCCATTTCTAATTCAAGATATGATAAACTCATATCGTGACTTTTATGTTAAATACGAAGTAGGTAATTTTGAAATATATCCAGATGTTTTAGAAGTAGTTCAAGATTTAAATAACAAGGGTTATAACTTAGGGATTGTTACTTCAAAATTTAAAGTTGCGGCTTGGCCAAGTTTCTCATTTTATGATTTACAAGACTATTTTCAAGTCTTTGTAGCTCTTGATGATGTGAAATACCCAAAGCCACATAGGAACCCAATAGACACTGCATTAAGCCGTTTCCCATCATATAAGAAAGCGATTATGATTGGTGATAATCAAGGAGATATTTTAGCCGGTAAAAATGCGGGTATTTATGGTGCCGGAGTTGAATGGAGTTTAAAAGGAGCAAATCATTTACTAGAAGTGAATCCAGATTTTATGCTTTCTAACATGAAAGATATTTATAGAATAATTAAACTTATAGATGAGGAGTAAAAAAAATGGA
>JAFGXW010000013.1 GCA_016936415.1 Bacilli bacterium
AAAGAACAATGTAATCAACTGTTTGATTTGTTAGAATCCATTGATGAATTTGCCTATGCAAGTAAGGCTAGGGAAGATTTCGTTGAAGATAAAATGACATCATTAAAAATGGGAGATACCTATTTTATTGAGGATAATCATGAAATTATTGCATCCGTTGCAGCAACCGCAGAAAGTAGTGTAAGTGCCGTCGTGGTCGCAGTTGCGACCAAAGAGAACTTTAGAAATAAAGGTCTAGCTACCGCTTTAATGTGCAAATTGATGGATGAATATATTCATGTAAAAAAGAAAGCACTCTGCTTGTTTTACGATAATCCAAAAGCTGGGAATATCTACAAACGTCTTGGGTTCAAAGAAATGGATATGTGGGTCATGCTTTCAAAGGAGTAGAACATGTTAAAACTTCCGTTACCAGAAATGACAACAAAAAATTTAATCTTAAGAAAATTGTCCTTACGTGATATTGCGGATGTTTTTGAATATGCGCAAAGTCCACTTGTTGGCCCAAACGCTGGTTGGCAACCACACGAAAACATATCTGAAAGTGAAGAGTTTATTAAATATTCAATTAAGAAACGTGAGTTTGGACAGCCTGGTATTTTCGCGATTGTACATCGAGATCACAACAAGGTCATAGGAACTATCGAAGTGCATTCATACAAAGAATATAAAGGTGAAATCGGCTTTGTACTCAATCCAAGGTATTGGGGAAAAGGATATATTTTAGAAGCTGCGATGGCAGTAATTGTTTATGCGTTTGAAATTTTGGAACTAGAAAGATTGCAATATGGATATTTTCTCTTTAACAAGCGAAGTGAACGTGTGTGCCAAAAACTTGGCTTCCAATTTGAAGGGATTTTACGAAAGAAATTTCAAAATTACGATGGAGTTGTGATTGATGAAGCAGTGGCTTCTATTACAAAGGAAGATTATCGAAATGGTTCACTTCCTTGGTTAGATGAATTTAAAAAAGCGTTAAAAGTTGACTATGAAGGCTTTACATTGTATAATCAATGATAGAAACCTTTGAAGAAGAAGAGTAACTAAAAATCTTATGTTTTAGAGAGGATACGTTGGTGAAAGTATCTACATAATGTTTGGTGAAGACACTTCTGAGGGCCTTTTCGAAATGAGTAGAAAAGGACGGTGCTCCCGTTAGCGAGTTGAGGGCCTAGATTCTAGGAACTAAGGTGGTACCGCGGAAATTATTTCGCCCTTAGATAGGGGCGATTTTTTTATTATAAAGGAGTGAGATTATGATTCAAAAAGTGAAAGGTACATATGATGTATTACCAAGTGAAACATCCAAATGGCAGGCACTTGAACGCACCATCCGCAATGTAAGTAGAATATACAATTACCGTGAAATTAGAACACCAATGTTTGAACAAACAGAATTATTCCACCGCGGTGTTGGGGAAGAAACTGATATTGTCTCAAAAGAAACCTATGATTTTATGGATCGTGGAAATAGAAGCAATACCCTTCGACCTGAAGGAACTGCGCCTGTTGTAAGAAGTTTCATTGAAAATAAACTTTATGCAGACAAAAACCCAGTTCAAAAGTTGTATTACATGGGACCTATGTTTCGCTATGAACGTCCACAAAAAGGACGCTATCGTCAGTTTGCACAATTTGGTGCAGAAGCATTTGGTAGTGATAGTCCAATGCTTGACGCAGAGATAATTGGCTATGCAGTAAGTGTCTTAAAAGCACTGAAAATCACAGATGTTTCTGTCAACATTAATTCAATAGGCGAAGAAGAAAGCAAAGCGAATTATAAGGAAGCACTTATCAATTATTTGGCTCCAGACATTTCTTCACTGTGTTCAGATTGTCAAACTCGTTATCAAAAAAATCCATTACGAATCTTGGATTGTAAAGTAGATAAAGATTCTGATGTTTTGAAAAATGCACCCAAACCACTGGACTATTTGACTGAAGAAAGTAAAGCTCATTTCGTTCAAGTAATTGGATATTTGGACAGCATGGGTATTGATTATAAGATTGATAAAAATCTCGTTAGAGGGCTTGATTATTATACTCACACTGTGTTTGAAGTAAACGCAAATTTAGAAACATTGGGAGCGCAAAACACCATTTGTGGTGGTGGACGTTATAATAATTTAGTCTCATCTTTGGGTGGCCCTAAAACACCAGGTGTGGGATTTGCTTTTGGATTAGAACGTTTGATGTTTGCACTTGAAAGTATCAATTTCCTTGGAGATCCGGATTACTTACACCTTTATTTAATGATTCTTGGAGATGATTTAAAAGTGGAAGGTACACGTATCTTGAATCGTTGCCGTTTGGGTGGACTATTTGCGGATATGGATTATTTAGACAAAAGTATGAAAGCAAAGTTTAAACAAGCCGAAATTTTAAACGCAAGGTTTGTAGCAATTTATGGTGAAGAAGAACACCAAGCAAAAATGATCAATGTCAAAGATCAAGAATCAGGACAAGAAGTGAAAGTGCCACTCGATCAACTATACAATTATATCGTTGCTGAATTGATGAAACCAGCGCATTCTTGTTCGTCATGTTCAGAAGACAGTTGTGATTCATGTGGATCAGATGAATGTGATTGTGATAGTGAAGAAGGTACTTGTAACTGTGGAGGAAAATAAGATGAAAAGAACACATAACAATGGAGAATTAACCATACATAATATTGGAGAAACAGTTGTTTTAAAAGGATGGGTCGCAAAAAAACGTGACCTTGGAGGACTTGTTTTTATTGATTTAAGAGACATCAAAGGAATTACCCAATTGGCGTTTAATCCAACGTCTTCTTTGTATGAAAAAACACTGGAAATCAAAAATGAATATGTGCTTGAAATCAAAGGAAAAGTGATTGAACGTAGTTCGAAAAATAAAAACATTCCAACGGGCGAAATTGAAGTGGAAGTAGAAGAATTGATTGTACTAAACACTGCAAAACAACCACCTATCATGATTCAAGATGATACGGATGCATTAGAAGAAACGCGTCTTAAATATCGTTATTTGGATTTAAGAAGACCTGTTTTACAAAACAATTTCTTAGTAAGACATCAAACCGTAAAAGCAGTTAGAGAATTTTTGAATCAAGAAGATTTCATTGATTTCGAAACACCAATTTTAACCAAATCCACACCAGAAGGTGCACGTGATTATTTGGTTCCTTCACGTGTAAATCTAGGAACATTTTACGCATTGCCACAATCTCCTCAAATCTTCAAACAATTGTTGATGATTTCAGGATTTGAAAAATACTATCAAATCGCAAAATGTTTTCGTGATGAAGATTTACGTAGTGACCGTCAACCTGAATTTACACAAATTGATATTGAAACAAGCTTTTTAAATCAAGAAGAAATTCTTGATGTGTCAGAACGTATGATCAAACACGTGATGAAAAGTGTGAAAGGGATTGATTTAACTGAAAAATTCCCTCGTATTACTTATCAAGAAGCGATGGATAAATACGGTTCTGATAAACCAGATACAAGATTTGAGATGTATTTGGAGAATTTATCAAGCATTGCTGCAAAAACAACTTTTAGTGTCTTTTTAAATACGCTTGAACATGGCGGAATTGTCAAAGGGATTAAAGTTCAAAATGGAGCAAATCTTTACTCACGTAAAGGGATTGATCAATTAACAGATTATGTGAAAAAGTTTAAAGCAAATGGGTTAGCATTCCTAAAAATGCAAGACGATGTATTGAGTGGAAGTATCATTAAGTTTTTAGAGAAAGAAGTACAAGCTGAACTCATTGAAACAATGGGACTAGTGAACAATGACTTGGTATTAATTGTCTCTGATAAAGAGAATGTTGTAGCACAATCACTTGGTAATCTACGTCGTTATATCGCTCGTGAACAAAAAATGATGGATGAAGAAGATTATGATTTCCTATGGGTAATTGATTGGCCAATGTTTGAATACAAAGAAGATCAAGGACGCTATTTCTCACATCATCATCCATTTACAATGGTTCAAGAAAAGCACTTAGATGATTTATATCATGCTCCTGAAAAAGCAATTGCTTATTGTTATGACCTTGTTGTACAAGGACAAGAACTTGGTGGTGGAAGCATTCGTATTCATCAGGAAGAAATCCAAAACCGTGTGTTTGATATTTTAGGGATTTCCAAAGAAGAACAACAAATCAAGTTTGGATTTTTACTAGATGCGCTTAAATATGGAACACCTCCACATGGTGGAATCGCATTTGGTCTTGATCGTTTGGTCATGTTATTACTACATACTGAAAACATTCGCGATGTGGTTGCATTCCCTAAAACCAATAGCGCACAATGTTTATTAACAGAAGCCCCAAGTATGGTTGCTGATGACCAATTACTTGAACTTGCTATCAAAACAATTAAATAATTTTATTTATATAATATTTGTGTTATAATTAAATGGATTATAAGGATGTGATAAGATGAATGAAAAAAACAAACTGTTAAGCGATAAAGTCTTAAACAAAACAATCAAAGTACTATCCATTATCTTGCTGTTTTTGGCTGTATTCTTTATGGCAAGCCAATTCTCAGATTTATGGTTAAAGATTACTGGTGCCATTTCAAAAGTTGTTGTACCTGTAGCTTTGGCTTGGTTGATCTCACTTGTTGTTTATCCTGTTATTAAGCTTTTGGAAAGACGTGGGGTTGGTCCAAGAGGGCTTAGCGTTACCATTGTTTATATTGGTACAATTGTCTTAATTGCTTTAATCTTTTATTACCTCACACCATTTGTTATTGACCAAATTCGTCAATTTTTCGACACCGATTATCCAAGAATTGCGAACTATTTCAAGAATGATTTCCGTGGTGAATTCATTCTAGGGACAGATATCTATGACTGGATGTCAACCACATTAAATGATTCAACCATTATTGAAGATACCATATCAAGTGTCGTCAATACTTTAACAGGTGCATTATCCAGCACTTTATTAAATCTTGTCACAGTTATTTTTATCTTACCAATATTATTGCTATTTTATTTATTAGACTATGAGTTAGTAAATGACTCGCTTCGTTCTATTATTCCTCAAAAATATGAAAAAGGGACATTTGAACTTGGAAACAGACTAAATCAGACCGTTGGAGCATATATCCGAGGACAATTATTCTTAATGATTGCAATCGGTACCGTTGCAACAATTATCTATAAATTAATTGGCTTACAATACTTCTTTATCTTTGGTATTATTGTTGGTATCACCAACATTATTCCATATTTTGGAGCAATTATTGCGATGGTTCCCGTCGTTGCGTATGCCATTATCACAAAGGATGTCAACCCGATTGTTGTATTTATGGTAAATGTTATTTTGCAGTTCATTGAAGGTAATATTTTCCAACCAATTATCATGGGGAAACAACTCGAAATTCATCCAATTGTTATCATCGTTTCAATCTTATTCTTCGGTAGTTTATTTGGAACATTAGGAGTTATCTTCGCCTCACCAATTGCAGCAACAATTAGAGTTCTAATTGGATTCTATAAAGAAAAACGTGAGGAAATGAAACACCAAGAAATGAATGCTCCTCCACAAACTGCGAACTAATGAAAAGAAAAAAAGTTTATAATTTATTCCAAATAAACCTGATTCTATTTTATACATTTAGTTTTTTACTCGTTCCAATCTTAGTGGTTCTATCGTATATATTTGATTTATATTTGGTAGCTAGTACAAATAATATTATCTTGGTAGCCGATATTATTACTTTGATTGTATTTGTTGTTGGTTTTGTTTATATGATGATTACACGAGATCATTTTGAAAGAAGATTAAAACCTTCTTACCCAAAAGAGTTTTTATGGTTAATCCTAATTTCTGCTTTTGGTGTTCTAGGTATTGGTATTATATTCATCTATTTGGGTGGATTGCTTTACTACGTACCACACGTAGTCATCCCGCTCTTTTTGTCAACTTACCTCATCTTATTTATCGTTGGTGAAAAGTACTTTAATGTCAATCTATTGAAACGATAATGGCTACTTAGGTAGTCATTTTTCTCAGGTGATGCTTATGCGTTTTAGAAGAACAGTTGAATTAATAGGAAGTGAAAAATACGCGTTGCTTACAAATAGCACAGTTTTGGTAGTGGGTCTTGGTGGTGTTGGTGGACATGCTTGTGAAGCGCTCGCTAGAAGTGGTGTTGGACACTTTATCTTGGTGGATAAAGATGTGGTTGATGATTCAAATATTAATCGTCAAATCATTGCTTTAACTTCTACAATTGGAATGCCAAAAGTAGATGTGATGAAAGCGAGAATTTTCGAAATTAATCCAGAGGCAACCGTCATCACTTATCATTCTTTTTACAATGAAGAAACCAAAGAGGCTATTTTAAATCACAACATTGATTTTATTTGTGATTGCATTGATACGGTCACTTGGAAAATCGACGTAATCAAAGAAGCGTTATCTAGAAACATCAATATCATCTCTTCTATGGGAATGGGAAACAAATTGCATCCAGAATTCATTGAAATTAGTGAATTGAAAAAAACTAGTTATGATCCCATTGCAAGAGTGATTCGTTCGAAATTTAAAATGGAACGAATCAACGGAAAAGTACCAGTTGTTTATTCGAAAGAACAACCATTTAAAGTCGATCAAACAAGATTAACACCAGCTTCTAATGCATTTGTGCCAGCAACTGCTGGTTTAATTGTAGCTAGTTATGTCGTAAATACGATCATTCAGTAGGTTAAAACATTTTTTAGTCTTTCAAGGTTATTGCATTCAAACAAAAGAATGATTCAAATAAATTATGAAGGAGGAACAATATATGAAATCAATTGTCTTTGCAGGAGGATGTTTTTGGGGAGTAGAAGCGTATTTCCAACAACTAGTTGGTGTGATTGACACTGAAGTTGGGTATATCAATGGAGACGGAGAAACAACGTATCAAGAAGTATGTAATAGTAGTGGACATGCTGAGGCTGTTTACATTCGTTACGATGAAGAAATTATTTCTTTAAAGAAACTCCTAGATCATCTATTTAATATCATTGATCCAACTTCCATTAACAAACAAGGTAATGATAAAGGAATTCAATATCGCACAGGAATCTATAATTATTTGCCTGAGCAATTGTCTTTTATTCAAAATTACATCAAAATTAGACAAGAAGAATATACCAAGCCAATTGTAATTGAGCTTGAAACAAATCTTCAGTTTTACAATGCAGAAGATTATCATCAAGACTATTTAGCGAAAAATAAAGGTGGTTACTGCCATATTGATTTATCGAGCCATAAAAATGTAAAGTAGGTGACCTATGAATATTTTAGTTATTGGTGCACAAAATATTGATATTTTTGCACATTCACATAAAACATATACCTTACGAGATTCTAATTTAGCAAAGATTCATATTGCGTTTGGTGGCGTGGGTCGCAACATCGCTGAAAATCTGAGAAGACTCGGAAATGATGTTCATTTTTTAACCGTGTTTGGAGATGACTATTTTAGTCAATCTGCGTATCAAAGTCTTGTCAATATGGGAATGAATATTGGAGAATCTTTGCATTTGAAAAACGCTTCAAACAGCGTTTATTTAGGCGTTATGGACAAAGAAAATGATTTGTTTGTCGGATTGAATGATATGGACATTGTTCATCAATTAAATAAATCATTTTTCGTTTCAAAACACGACTATATCGAACGTTTTTCCATCTTGGTAATTGACAATAACTTACCACAAGAAAGCATTGATTATTTGTTGACTACGTATCAGCACAAGGTGATTGTGATGGATGGCGTTAGCACCAAAAAAGTGATTAAAATCAGACATCACTTGAGCAAAATTAGCGTATTAAAACTCAATCATTTTGAACTTGAAAAACTAGCAAAAGAAGGTTCGATTGATGAGAAGATTAGTGATTTAAAAAGTCAAGGAGCAAATACGTTACTCATCACCAACCAAGACCAAGATGTCTTATTGGTGAAGGATCATCTGATTCATAAAATGACACCAATCAAAGTCAAGAAGATTGTAAATGCTTCTGGTGCAGGAGATGCATTTATCAGTGGATTTACCCATGGAATGATAAATGGGTATTCAGATATGGAATGTCTTGATTGTGCGACAAAAGTCGCATACTTAACATTGTTATCACGTAATTCAACCAATGAATTACTCAAAATAGAAGAGGTGAACAAAATTGTTAGATAAATATTTAGAATATAGTGTTGAAGTACAAAAAGCAATGGATAATGGCGAACCAATTGTTGCGCTTGAATCAACAATTATTTCTCATGGAATGCCGTATCCTGAAAATGTAAAAACGGCATTGCGTTGTCAAGAAATTATTCGTGAAAATGGAAGTGTTCCAGCTACAATCGCGATTATAAATGGAAAATGCAAAGTTGGTTTATCCGATGAAGAAATTGATTATTTAGGACAAAAAGGTCATGCCGTTTCGAAAACATCAAGACGCGACATTGCTTATAATATTGCAAATAAAATTGATGGTGCAACGACAGTTTCAGCTACCATGTATATTGCTTCACTTGCAAATATTTTGGTGTTTGCGACAGGAGGAATTGGTGGTGTACACCGTGGTGCGGAAACAACATTTGATATTTCTGCTGATTTAGAAGAACTTGCAATGACAGATGTTCTTGTTGTTTGTGCTGGGGCAAAATCGATTTTGGATTTGGGGTTAACCTTGGAATATTTAGAAACAAAAGGAGTTCCTGTAATTGGTTATCAAACCAAGACTTTGCCAGCATTTTTCACAAGAGAATCTGATTTTGAAGTGAATTTTAAAGTGGATACTCCTCAAGAAATTGCCAATATGTTAAAAACCAAAAACGAACTTTTATTACACGGTGGTGTACTGGTTGCAAACCCAATCCCAGAAGCATACTCAATGGATAAAAAAATGATTGATGAAGCAATTGATCAAGCCATTGTTGAAATGAATGATTT
>JAFGXW010000091.1 GCA_016936415.1 Bacilli bacterium
AGTATTTATTGTGCCAATTGTGGTGAAATTGGATACATCAACGAGTATGAAATAATTGAGGGTAATCAGTTTGATAATCTTGTCGATTATTATCGCTTTCAATACACGAAAATTGAAGAAGTAATTGATTCTGAATTTATCTTTTTTGCCACATTAAACATGGTGAATATCTTCAGTTTGCGAAGTATTAAAGTAGGACATTATAAAGTTAGATATAAAGATAAAACGTTATATTTTACAGACCGAATTTCTACATATACTTTTGATATGAAAAAAATCACATTTCCTGTGATGACACAAAACAATAGTTTCCGTTTTGATTATGGTGAAGAAACATATAATCTAACAAATCTTCTTCATCCGGTTGTTTTATATGAAATGTGCAGATTTTTAAACAAAGGATCAGTCAGTGAGGTAAAAAAATGAGATATAAAGCAAAAATTGATTGGTGGATTGGGTTACTCTTACATGGAACAAACGTAATCATGATTGGTGTAATATTCACGATTCCACCTACTGAGGTATATATGTATTTGATGGTAGTCATTCCAATGGTACTATTGATTGTGTGGATATTGATTGGGTCATACTATGAGCTCAGAGATGATGAAATATTTTCAAAAATGGGTCCGTTTTTCAGTCACATCAAATACGAAAGCATTAAGTCGTTAGAACTGAAAACGAATTTCCTATCTTCAATGGCAATGACCTCTCAACGTATTGAAATCAGAGAGCATGATAAAAGCTATATCCGTGGGACGACTTTTATTGGTCCTGTGAATCGGGAAGAGTTTCTAGTTGAGCTTAAGCATCGTTGTAAGAATCTTGATTCAAGAAGCAAATATAATGTGTTTGATAATTAAAGAAAACGAAAAATACGTTTTCTTTTATAGTGTTAGTTATTTGTATTAATTATAATAAAATGGTATGATGAATTGAGGTGATTTTTATGAAAAAAATCTTTGAAGAATATAAATTTAAACATGGGAAAGTGATTCAAAATCGATTGGTCCTTGCACCTATGACAACATATTCTAGTAATTTAGATTTAACATTATCCAAGGCGGAAGAAAGATACTACCATTCGCGTGCAAAGGGTATGGGAATGGTAATTACTGCAGCAACAGCAGTGAACAAAAATGCTCAGGCATTTGAACGACAAATTTCAGCACGTGATGTACGTTATAAAGATTCGTTAAAAAGACTAGCTACTGCGATAAAAAGTAATGGAGCTGCGGCGATTTTACAATTACATCATGGTGGGAGAATGAATATGCCTGGATTATATCCGAATCAAGATATTGTAAGTGCTTCTAGTGTTAAGGCGAATCGTGATTATGCTGTCGTTCCTAGAGAACTGAAAACAAGTGAAGTATATGATATCATAGATGATTTTACAAATGCATGTAGACTAGCAATAGCTGCGGGATTTGATGGAATAGAATTACATGGTGCAAACACATATTTATTACAACAATTTTTCTCACCACATTCGAATCATCGTACGGATGAATTTGGTGGAAGTAGAGAAAAACGCGCGAAATTCATTATGACTTTGGTGGACAGAGTTTTACAAGTAAAACGTGATGAAAATGCAGACGACTTTGTAATTGGTTATCGTTTTTCTCCTGAAGAAATAGAAGAACCAGGGATTCGAATGGAAGATACATTATATCTTGTGAATGAACTTGCTAAGAAAGACATTGATTATCTTCATGTATCATTAGGAAATTATAAAGCGACATCCATCCATGATAAAGACAACGTTCTAATTGCAACAAGAATATTAAATGTAATTAGCCGTCGAATTCCTCTTATTGGAGTTGGAAACTTAGAATCACGAGATCAATTAGAAGAAGCACTTGAAATTGGATATGATTTAACATCGCTTGGCCTAATTGCACTGGCGGACAAAAATGTGTCTGCAAAGATAAAAAACAATCAAACGCCATCTAAGGTTTTTACAAAAAACAGTGGATTACCAGCTCCATTATATGAAAGAATAAAGACTTGGGGTAAGGGTCTTGAGTCAAGAGGCTACACATTTGAGTAAATAGACAACTAGCTTGTCTATTCTTATGATGAGTTATTACTAAATAATATTGATGAGGTGTCAAAATGGCTAAAGATAAGTATATTGGACTAATTGTAGCATCCATTATTTTACTCGGAGTAATTGTGAGTAGTGTATTTATTTTCTTTTCCTATCGAAAAGTGATTTTTGATAGCACAAGAAGTATTTCTGAACTATCTGCAATGAACATCTATAGTGAAATAAACAATGAATTGACAAAACCAATTTATGTTTCGTTAACCATGGCAAATGATTCATTTGTCAAGAGTTGGCTCGCAACTGAAGAGACAGATGGGTCACAAATTGAAATCACCCAATTCTTAGAAGGTATACAGTCAAAATATGGTTATAGCTCTGTCTTTTTAGTCTCTGCGACGACTTTAGATTATTATCACTATACGGGGTTTTACAAAACCGTTAACGAATCAGATGATCACGATGTTTGGTATTACGATTTTATTCAACAAGATGAGTTGTATTTGTTGGATGTTGATGTTGATCAGGCGAGTGGTGAGTTAACGATTTTCATTAATGCCAAACTATTTGATGAAGATAATAACTTGTCGGCAGTCGTTGGCGTTGGTGTCGAAATGACATATGTTCAAGAACTGATTGGAATGTTTGAAGAAGAGTTTGGATTGGAAGCTTTTTTAATAGACGATAACGGATTGGTTCAATCTCACACAAAAACGAATTTTATTGAAACTAGAAACATTTTTGATGAAAAATTGTTTATTCCTTACTACGGTGAAATTATTACAAATGTAGATAAAATGGTTGTAATCAATGAAGGTTCTACGTTTATTATTTCTAGATATGTTGATGAACTCGATTGGCATATATTGGTTGTGAAAGATACAAACTTAATGATTGGATTCATTAGAGACTATTTTCTTGCGAGTATATTTACTCTTGTGATTGTTCTAATTTCAGTGATTTGGATTGTTCAAGATGTCGTAGATCGTCATCAGAAAAAAGTGCTTGAACTGGCGAAAACAGACCACTTGACATTATTGCTGAATCGTCGCGGATTTGATATGGAATTTGCAAAAATAATAGAAGATCAAGCCACCAGTGCAGTTGTATTTATGATTGACATTGATGGATTTAAAAAAGTAAACGACCAATATGGGCATGTTGTTGGTGATGATGTGTTGCGAAAAGTTGCTAAGATTATTGATCAAAAAGTTCGAGGTATTGGGAAATTATCACGATGGGGTGGAGATGAATTTACAGGAATTTTAGTAGGTGATGATCTAAAGAACCAAAGCGTTTTAGAGAGTATAAGAAGTGATATTGAATCTAATCAAGAGTTGACTCAATATGGCGTATCCATCAGCATTGGCTATACAATTACTTATTTTAAAGAAGAAATTGACGCGATTTTGAATATCGTAGATAATGCTCTATATAAGTCTAAAGCACTTGGTGGAAACAAAGTATCGAAATTGTAAATATTAAAAATAGCCAAAATATTGGCTATTTTTTTAAATTGATTGTTTGATAAGCGTAGAGATTTAAGCAATTCATGATCAGATGTTATAAAAGTATTTCCGAGTAAAACAAGAGTGCTTAAAAAGATTTGATATGATATAATGGATTCTATCGAAGGAAGTGATAATTTGAATAATCAATATTTTAGTAAAAGACAATGTGTTTATGCCAAAAACGGAGTGGTTGCAACGAGTGAAGGGTTGGCTGCTTCAGCAGGACTTGAAATTCTAAGAAAAGGTGGAAATGCAGTTGACGCAGCTGTTGCAACAGCTGCAGCACTTACTGTTGTTGAGCCTACCAGCAATGGAATAGGAAGTGATTGTTTTGCACTTGTTTATGTTAAAGATAAATTATATGGATTAAATAGTAGTGGGTATAGTTCCAAAAACATTTCGAT
>JAFGXW010000092.1 GCA_016936415.1 Bacilli bacterium
TAGTAACAAACATGAAGATATTTCAAAAGTAATATGTGAACATATTTTAGAAGTAACGGATAAATTATTAATATTACCTAAAAAAATTTTGTATGAAATGATGATCGCATCGATAAAATTAGCCAAAAGCAAGCCAGAATTTTTTCATAAAATGGCAAGTTTGGATTTTAAGTATATGCAAGAAATAGCAACCTATTTCGATAGGTTAATTGAAAAAGATATTCTAATCAGTGTCGATACGAAACAATTAAGCGAGATTGTTTACGGAATTATTATGTTTCAGTTTGTGATGTATTTTTATGAAAAAGATAGATGTAAAGAAATGTTGAGAAATGAGATTTTAAATCAAGTAAATATTTTATTAAAAGGGTATCTCAAAGGAGAAAAAAACAATGGGAATTAAATTAGAAAATGTGACTAAAATATATACTACTGGAGAAGTTGAAACTTATGCAGTTAAAAACATTAATCTTCAAGTTGATAATGGACAATTTATTGTTTTGTTAGGGCCGAGTGGTAGTGGGAAAAGTACATTGTTAAATGTTGTTAGTGGGTTAGATAATCCTACTAGTGGTATGATTCAAATTGATGATGACTTGGTTAGCGCAATGGATTCTAAACAATTAACTAAATTTAGAAGAGATAACTTAGGATTCATCTTTCAACAATATAACCTTCTTCAAACGTTAAGTGTTAAGGAGAATGTGGAGGTAGGACGTGAGGTTAGTACAAACCCATTTACAGTTGAAGAAGTTCTTTCACAAGTAGGTCTTACACCACAAACGGATAAATACCCATATCAACTTAGTGGAGGAGAACAACAAAGAGTATCGATTGCAAGAGCAGTTGTTAAGAATCCGAAAATTATGTTTTGTGATGAACCAACTGGTGCGCTTGATGAGGAAACCGCAAAAGAAGTATTGGGTGTACTTCAAAAATTAAATCAAACGTATCAAACAACCGTTGTTTTAATTACCCATAATCCAAGTATTGGAGCAATGGCAGATCGTATTATCAAACTCAACTCAGGTGAAGTAATCGAAGATATTATAAACAAAAACAAAGTTGATGCGAAAGAAATATCTTGGGGATAAACATGTTATTTAAAAATGTATTTAGAACTTTAAAAAAACAAAAAGTACAGTTAATACTTCTTGGTTTAATCATTACCCTGAGTAGTTTTATTTTTACGTCAATGAATTACGGTATTGGTGGAATTTTAACACCAACTAAGCAATATTTTGAAGAAGCAAATCAAGAGGATTTTTCTATTTCGATGATGGATTACTTACTGGAAGATGATGTTTTATATATGCAAGAACAATGTATATTGTCTACTGAAGTTTATACGCTTAGCTCCTTACGCAATATTGATAAACCTTGTTATGATAAAATGATTGCATTCCGATTAGATACAATCTTAAAAGAGTATCCAAACATAAACATTGAATTGCGTGAACATAAAGATCTTTTTTATAATGTCGATGGAACTAGCCATAAAGTAAGATTCTTAAAAGAAACATCAAACATTAACACAAGTTATTTTGTTGAAGGCGTTGCTCCAAGTAATGGTGCAGAAATTGCTGTGAGTGAGATCTATGCAAAATTAAACAATCTTGTTATTGGAGATACCATAGACTTTAACGGAAAAAACTATCAAATCAGCGGATACGTTTTATTTCCTGACTATAGTCTTGTTATTCTTTCGAGTGATTTAATTTTTGATAATCGAGCACAAACCTTGGCTTTGGTATCTGATGATGAATTTGAAGCATTGAATGCAACAGTCGGAGTAGAGATTGCTGGAGACTTATTCAATATGTCAAAATCAGATTTTGAATCAATTGTACTTGATAATTATCGAGATAACACTAATCTTCCTTTTATAACTAATATTGTTTTAACGGAAAATAATATGAGAAGTGGGGCGATTTACGGAGAAATAGAAGGTGGACAAGCGATGAGCTTGGGTATCAGCATCATGATTGCTTCTATTGCTATTTTGATTGTAAGGATAATGGTCTCAAAAGTATTGCATTCACAACGTGGCCCAATCGGCATTTTAAAATCGATGGGATATAAAAATAGTGAAATAACAGTGCCATATATTTTCTTTATTATGATCATGTCTTTTCCAATGTTGGTATTCGGATATTTTCTAGGCTATATAGCCGCAGAACCATTTAAAAATATGTACTTGCTTATCTATTTATTACCAAGTACTGCAATTGAACAAACTGTGACGACTTTTATTACTGCTGTTATTGTACCATTTACATTTATTGTAGTGGTTAGTTACTTTATTATTAAAAAAATATTGAGTCAAAAACCAGTTGAACTTTTGAATCCGCAAGTTTCAGCAAGTGCAAACTGGTTAACAAAAATAGTTGGAAAATATTTGAAGAAACTGAAAATAACATCAAAATTACAACACTTATTATTATATCGTAATATAGTGAAATTCTTTGTGTTCTTAATTGGTATGTTTTATGCTGCATTTTTAATTTTGCTTAGTTTTTCCATGATTGGTGTATTTGATAGAATGATTGTTGATTATTATGAAAATACCAATCACAATTATATTGGATATTGTGACTATGTGTCATCTTGTACTCCTTTAGAAGGAACACAAGAAGGTGTCATCGAGCTACCTAGTGTGATTATGAATGATGAAGAAATTTATTTGGTAGGACTTAGTCCTGATTCAGTGATTCACCCTATCTATGACAAAAGAGGTCGTGTAATCACATCTGAATTAGAGGATGGAATCATTATTACCAAATCATTAAGTTTGGTCAAAGGATTTGGCGTTGGTGATGATGTAATTATTGGCGTAGGAGATCAAGAAATATCGTTTAAAATTGTTGCGATTGCTGAAGAATACAGTGGAGAAAAAGCATATATCAATATCACAACATTGTCTCAAACATTAACGAATACAGATAATTACTATAACACTGTTTATTCTGAAACAGCATTAAATGAGGTTGATTTCTTTATTGTTGTATCAACTATAGACATTGTAAAACAGACACAATCCATGCAACAAATGATCAATATTGCAGTTGGATTATTAATTGTAGTTTCAATTGTGATTGGTGCAGTTATTATTTATATTCTAACCGTATTGACAATTGAAGATAATTTCTATAATATATCATTATTTAAAGTAATGGGGTATAATAATAAAGAGATAGACAAAATGATATTAGGTGGTTATTTAGTATATGGGATATCTATATTCCTGATTACGATGCCATTGGCCTATTTTACTTTTGAATATCTACAAGTCTTTTTCGCACAATATTATAATGTTTTAATGCCATTTGAATTTAAATTATGGCATGGCGCAATGGCTTTGGTAATTTATGTTGTATTATTTTATGCAGGAGCGTTTTCTGCGAAAAGACATTTAAATAATATATCACTTCAAGAAGCAATGAAGATGTATCAGGTCTAGGAGGCTAAATTTGAAAGAAGGACTAATTACAAAATTAACAGGTGGACTTTACACTGTTGTCGATGAAAATAAAGTGTTTCATGAGTTAAAAGCTCGTGGGAAGTTTCGTCATACAAATGAATCCCCAAAAGTGGGTGATCATGTTCTTTATGATGAAGATTTTATTATGGAAATTCTAGAACGAAAAAATAATCTTATTAGACCAGCATTATCCAATATAGACCAAGTTCTATTGATAAATAGTTGTAAAGCACCAGACTTTAGTTTTCACTTGTTGGATCGATTTTTGTTATTGATTGAGCATGAGAGTATTACGCCAATCATTTTAATTACAAAAACAGATTTAATGACACCTTCTGAATTAAAAGAGTTGAAAGATAAAATGAAGTACTACGAAACATACTACAAGGTAATGTATATTTCTACAAAAACAAATGAAGATACCCAAGAAATCAAAGAATTGTTTAAAGACAAAATCAGTGTTTTCGCTGGACAAACGGGTGCAGGAAAATCAAGCTTGTTGAATCTGTTAGATGTGACGCTGGATTTAGAAACAAATGAGATATCAAAAGCACTTGGAAGGGGAAAACATACAACCAGACACTCACAACTTCATGATTTGTTTGGTGGTTTCGTAGCAGATACTCCGGGATTTTCGAAGCTAGAGTTTTATGATATTAAAGAAGAAGAAGTTCCCGATTGCTTTGTTGACTTCTTTGAACTATCCAAGCACTGTAAGTACAGAGGATGCACACATTTAAATGAACCAAAGTGCGCTGTAAAAACTGCACTAGAAAACAATGAAATTCTTGAATCAAGATATATTAATTATAAATTGATTTTGGAAGAAATCAAAAACCAAAAACCAAAATACTAGGAGTGATATTATGATTATAGCCCCATCAATTTTATCCGCAGATTTCGGTAATCTGCAAAAATCAATTGGTTTAGTAAAATCGGCTGAATGGCTTCACATTGATGTGATGGATGGCCATTTTGTGCCAAATATTTCGATTGGTCCCGTTGTGGTCAAAGGACTCAGAAAATATACAAAGCAAGTTTTTGATACGCACTTGATGATATCGAATCCAAACAAATATATCAAAGCATTTATCGATGCGGGGTCCGACCGAATCACATTTCATATTGAAGCAGTTTCTTTCCCAATTGAAACCATTGATTTGATTCGAAAATTTGGAGCAAAAGTGGGGGTTTCTATCAAACCTTCTACAAGTATTGAAGTATTAAAACCGATTCTTCCAATGATTGACCAAGTTCTTGTTATGAGTGTTGAACCGGGATTTGGTGGTCAAGAATTTATGATGAATAGCGTGCTTAAAATACAAGAAATTAGAGAACTCAGTAAAACGCTTAATCCTGAATTATTGATTGTGGTTGATGGAGGCATTAATGAAATTACTTCTACTTTTTGTGCAAAGGCAGGCGCAGATGTATTGGTTGCTGGATCATATGTCTTTAACAGTGACAATCCTGAACAGAAAATGGAGAGTTTACGATGATAGTCAAAATATTTACAGGTCCTGCAAATTATAGTCTTGACATATATACAAAAAGTGACGATGAATTAGTCATCGGGGTTGATCAAGGCGCTTATCTTCTTGCGAAAAATAATGTTTTTTTTGATATCGCAGTAGGAGATTTTGATAGTGTATCATCAGAAGAATTAATTCATATCCGTGATTTTGCAAAAGAAGTACAAAGTCACAATAAGATGAAAGACTATACTGACACGTATTTGGCTGTCCTTGAAGCTTTAAAACATCATCCTTCAGAAATTATTATCTATGGTGGAATAGGGGGAAGATTTGATCATAGTTTTGCAAATTTAAACTTGTTAAAATTTGGAAATATCACGATTGTTACAGAAGATTTAATCATGTATCTTAGAAAACCTGGCACTTATCATATAAACAATGATAAAAAGTATATTTCATTTTTTGCACTAGAACATGTTAGTGATATGTCGCTTATTGGATTCAAATATGAGTTACATAATATAGAGTTGAAAGTATTTAATCCTCTTTGTATCTCCAATGAAGGAAGTGGGGAATTGAAGTTTTCTAAAGGGTTACTATTGGTTATGCATCAAGATGAAAATAAATGAAAAAGCACTCTTGCGAGTGCTTTTTTCATTTATAGAGGGGGGATATCTCAATTTTATACATAAAAAAAGCCGATGCTATCGGCTTATCTAGCATTTTAAAAACTTACTACGCGCGTTTTACAAGTCCACTTCTTAGTGCTCTTGTTGAAACTAATACTCTAGTAATGTTACCTTCTTCATCTACAACTCTAACTTTTTGAAGGTTAGCTTTCCATTGTCTTCTACTTGCATTCATTGCGTGTGAACGGTTATTCCCACTCATATTCTTTTTTCCAGAAACTGCACATACTCTTGCCATATATAAACCCTCCAATCATGTTTCGATTTCAGCATATATAATTTTATCATATAATTTGCAAAAATCAAGCGAAAAAATCATTTTTTTGTAAAAAGCGTATTGTTATCTCAATGAGTCTTTACTTGTTATAATTAAGAAAAACAGTTTTTGGAAAGATGTGATTAAAATGATATCCTTTTACGATTTATTTATGTTTCCTTTAGAATCTTTTGGAATCAGAAAAGCACGCAAAAAATTAGTGCCAATGATTTCGGGGAGAGTACTTGAAATTGGCTCTGGAACTGGTTCAAATCTTCCTTATTATAATATGGACCATATTGATGAGTTAATTGTCTCGGATTTTACTGTGAAAAAACACTTGCGAAAAAGAGCTTCATTGAAAGCAAAAGTTTTAGAACTTGATGTTCAAAATTTACCTTTCCCGGATCATTCATTTGATTATGTTTTGCATACTTTAGTTTTTTGTAGTGTCGCTGAAGTTGACAAAGGGTTACAAGAAATTAGAAGAGTTTTAAAACCTGGGGGATTATTGTTGTTTATTGAACATGTCATGCCCGAAGGAAAAAATATGAAAAAAGTAGTAAATGGAGTAAATCCTATGTGGACAAAAATCAGTAGTGGATGTAATTTGAATCGAAGCTTCACAGATGCACTTATCAGAAATAATTATAAAATTGAAGGCATAGATAAATTCATGAAAACAGTCTTCATTTATGGTACCGCGAGACCGATAATCATTTAGAATAGGCATTTACTTTGAAATTCAAAATATGAGCCGATATTCATATGATTTAAGCCGTTTACAGGAAAAGCCTTTACGGTTGCAATTAGTGAAAATGTGTGGTAAAATATGGAAAGTATTTTGAAAATGAATATAAATAAAGTTTAGATATAAGATGGAGGAAACAATATGAACCCAACTGTAATTGATGGTAACTTACTAAAGTTACTTATCACTAATGGGACTATTGCTTTAAGAAATGATCATCAAAGAATTAATGAATTGAATGTGTTCCCGGTTCCTGATGGAGATACAGGTAGTAACATGCAATCAACTATGATGTCAGGTGTTAAAGCGATTAGTGGTTTCGAAGATGAAAGTATTGATAAAGTAGCAAAAGCATTATCAAGAGGATTATTAATGGGGGCAAGAGGAAATAGTGGTGTTATTTTATCACAACTATTTAGTGGATTTGCTAAAACATTTAAAGAATTAAATACTGCTAACCCTGTACAATTTGTACAAGGAATGTCAAGGGGAGTAAAACAAGCATATAGTGCTGTTATTAATCCAGTAGAGGGAACAATTCTAACTGTGGCAAGAGAAGCAGCTGATAAAGCATTAGAATACGCAAAAGAAGACTCTGATTTATTAGATGTTCTTGATGTATACATTGAGGAAGCTTATGAATCATTAAAAAGAACGCCAGATTTATTACCTGTATTAAAAGAAGCTGGAGTAGTTGACTCTGGTGGAGCTGGGTTTATTGTTATTGTAGAAGGAATGATTTTAGCTCTGAAAGGTGAAATCCTTGAAGATGTTAAATTTAATACTGTTGCTTCAGTTTCTCGTGAAATTGAAAGCTATGAGAATTCAACTGATTTTGGTTATTGTACTGAGTTTATTGTTCAATTAAAAGAAGGAAAAGACTTTAATAAAGATAAGTTTGTCAAACGAATTTCTCGTTTCGGAGATAGTCTTGTTGTGGTAAGTGATGAAGAAATTTGTAAAGTGCATATCCATACAAAAACGCCAGGTGATGTTTTAAACTTTGGGCAACAATATGGAAATTTTGCAACATTAAAAATTGAAAACATGACGCTTCAACATTCTGAAACATTACTTCATTCTCATGAAGAAGGTCATGATTGTGGACACGATCATGCAGAATTTAAACCGAGTCCAATGAAAAAATATGGAATCATTACTGTTGTAAATGGTTCTGGATTAAGAGAAATGTTTAAAGAAATGGGTGTTAATTGTGTCATCGATGGTGGACAAACAATGAACCCATCAACAGAAGATTTCATCAATGCTGTTGAAGCATTACACGTTGAACATGTCATTATTATTCCAAACAATGGAAATGTGTTATTAAGTGCCCAAACAGCGGCAAAATATATGAAAGACAAATCAGTTACTGTTCTTCCTGCAAAAACCATTGCACAAGGATATGCTTCGTTAACCATGTTTGATTCAAACCAAGAATTACAACAAAACATTGTGGAAATGACTGAATTAATTAAGCATGTAAAAACAGGAGAAGTTACATACGCAGTTCGTGATACTGAATACAAAGGTGTTAAGATAACAAAAGATGAATTTATTGGTATCGCAGAAGGTGAAATCGTTGTTTCTGCACCTGAACGTAAAGACACTGTTACACATTTATTTGATAAATTAATTGATGAATCAAGTGAAATTGTTACAGTGATGTACGGTAAGACAGTAAAAGAAGAAGAACTAGAGGCTGTGATGTTATATTTAGAAGAACATTATGGTGATTTAGAAGTAGAAACTGTAGAGGGTAATCAAGAGATTTATTCATACATTATCGCAGTAGAGTAAAAGGGTATAGATTTATACCCTTTTTTTTTATATAATAAAGTGGGGTGAGAAGATGAACCATTTGGAATCGATCAAAGGGATTGGACCACGTATGAAAGAAAAACTAAATCGTAATGGCATTTACGATTGTTTTGATATTATCAATCGATTTCCAAGTCGTTATGAAATCTATCACCTAACTTCATTAAAAGATGCATCTGAAATGAGTCGAGTCACGTTAGAAGGTAAAGTTACTTCACTTCCTATCGTAAGTTTTATTCGTAAAAACTTTAATAGATTAACGTTTAACTTATTAATTGAAGATAGGACATTTAAAGTGGTTATTTTCAATAGAGAATACCTTCGTTCTATATTAGATATTGGAGAAGATATTGTTGTTACAGGACAAATTGATCGTTTGAAAAATACGTTTACGGCAACGACTTTAAAGCTGAAAAGGAATTTTAAGAACGAGATTGAGCCAATTTATAACATTGATGGAATTGGAGACAAACAATTCCAAAAATTAGTTGAATTATCTTTGTTAGAATATGGATATCTACTGAAAGATGATTTGCCTAAGAGTTTAGTCACAAAATATAAATTGATATCCTATCGTGATCTACTCAACATTGTTCATACACCAATCAGTGAGAAAGATTTACTAAAAATTGATCGACGCATTAAATATGAAGAGTTATTTAAGTTTCAATTTAAAATGCAGTATTTGAGGCTAAAACATAAATCTAAGAAGAGTTTGTCAAAAAGATATGATAAAGAACTGATTTTAGAATTTATATCTTCATTACCATTTGAGTTAACTGAAGATCAAAAGCAAGCAACCAACGAGATTGTCAAAGATATTTTATCAAGATTTGTGATGAATCGATTACTACAAGGTGATACTGGTAGTGGAAAAACTGTTGTCGCTGCGATTAGTATTTTGGCAGTCTTATCAAGCGGCTTTCAAGTAGCGTTAATGGCACCAACTGAAATATTAGCACAACAGCATTATGATACGTTTCAGAAATATTTTGCACCTTATGATTTTTCGATTACTTATTTATCTGGAAAACTTTCTACTAGTGAAAGAAGAGCTTGTTTAGAGACAATCAAAAATAATCCTAAAACACTTATTATTGGGACTCATGCTTTGTTTAGCGATGATGTAATATATAATAATTTAGGTTATGTAATTACAGATGAACAACATCGATTTGGTGTTAATCAACGAAAAAAATTACGAGAAAAAGGATTTAATCCAGATGTTTTATATATGAGTGCAACACCAATTCCTAGAACATTAGCCATCAGTTTGTTTGGGGATATGGATATTAGTACCATCAAAGAAAGACCAAAAAATCGAATAAAAGTTGAAACAAAACTTTTTAACAATAATCAATTAGATTTGGTGTATTTGTTAATCGATGAGGAACTGAAAAATCATCATCAAGTGTATGTGGTTACACCGTTGATATTAGAGAGTGAAACACTTGATTTATCCAATGCACAAAAAGTATTCCAAGATTTGAAAAAGCGCTATTCTGATTATCAAGTTGGTCTTTTACATTCGAAAGTAAACCAAGAAGAAAAAGAAAGTGTTATGGAAAAGTTTAAAGCAAATGAGATTCATTTGCTTGTATCAACAACAGTGATTGAAGTTGGTGTTGATGTACCAAATGCAACATTAATGGTAATTTTTGATAGTCATCGTTTTGGGCTTTCTCAAATTCATCAATTGCGTGGTAGAGTTGGCAGAAGCGCATTGAAAAGTTATTGTATTTTGGTCTACTCGGATAATGAAGAAGTAAAAGAACGTCTTGAAATATTAGAGCGTACAGACGATGGATTCTTATTGAGTGAAGAAGATTTAAGGTTGAGAGGACCTGGAGATTTCTTTGGAATGAGACAGTCAGGAGATTTAAAGTTTCAAAAGGCTTCTATTGTTACTGATGCGAATATTTTAGAAATCGCAAAGAACGATGCACTAGAAATATTAATGAATAAAGATGCTTATCATATGGATGAATATTCTCTGCTTTTTAATTATTTAAAAGAAGTATTAAAGAAAGTAAATTTAGATTAAGTATGCTATAATTATGATTGATAATGAGGTGAGACAATGATTAAAATTGCAATTGATGCAATGGGAGGAGATTATGCTCCTAAAGAACAAGTTGAGGGTTCAATGAAGGCTGTGAAAATGATAGACGATATTGAACTAACCTTATATGGTGATGAAACTGAAATAAGAAAATACCTTACAGATGAAACTAGAATTCATATTGTCCAAAGTGATGGTGTGATATCAATGGGTGAAAAAGATCCAATTGGTGCGATTCGTGGTAACCGAAAAAGTTCAATGGCATTGGCATTATCTAGTGTCAGAGAAAATGAGAATGATGCAGTAGTAAGTAGTGGGGCCACACAAGCCTTGATTGCCGGTGCTCATATTTTAGTTGGTCGTATGAAACAAATGAAGCGTACTGCGATTGCACCATTAATTCCAAATGTCAAAGGAACTAGCACAATTATTCTTGATGCTGGTGGTAATTTGGAAATTAAACCTGAATTTATGGTTCAACAAGCATATTTCGCTACGGTTTATTCAAAAGAAGTACTAGGAGTAGAAAATCCGCGAATTGGATTGCTTAATATTGGTACTGAACCTGGCAAAGGGCGTGAACTTGATAAGGAAGTTTCTTTGCTTTTTGAAGCAAATGACAAAATCAATTTTGTGGGAAATGTTGAACCAAAAGATATACTTGATCCACCTTGTGATATTTTAATTAGTGATGGATTTACGATGAATATTGCTATGAAAACAATCGAAGGAACTGCCAAAGGAATGGGCAAAATACTAAAAACAGAATTAAAAAAAGGAATTTTAGGTAAACTTGGGATGCTTCTATCTGCGAGAAACTTAAAGAATTTTAAATATAGAATGGCATCTGACGAAATTGGTGGTGCAATGATTTATGGATTAAGAGGAGTGGTTGTTAAAGCACAAGGTTCTTCAAAAAGTAATGGCTTTTACAATGGAATCCGTCAAGCTGCAACCATTGTTCGAAATGATGTTGTGAATAAGGTTCAAGCTATTTTGGAAAGTGAAGTGTTGTAATGGAAAAATTAGAAGATTTTTTTGGGTTAAATTTTGACAATAAATTATTACTTCAAACTGCACTAACACATTCTTCATATGCCAATGAAAATAATTGTGAGAGCAATGAACGTTTAGAGTTTATTGGAGATGCAGTATTAGATTTGTTGATGGGTAAATATCTTTATCAAACGAATAAAGATTATAATGAAGGTGATTTAACAAAGAAAAGAGCAAAAAATGTATGTGAAAGTGCTCTGGTTGAATATGCAAAAGAATGTAATTTGAAAGAATTCTTATTGCTTGGTAAAGGTGAAGAAAAAAGTGGTGGTCGAGAAAGAGTAGCTCTTCAGGCAGACGCATTTGAAGCACTACTAGGAGCTGTTTTTATTGATAAAGGATTAAATGAAACATATAAAATATTTGATAAAGTTGTGGTTCCTGTTATCTTAGAAGAACGAGAAGAAAACTTTGTTGATTATAAATCATATCTTCAAGAACTGGTTCAATCGGACAAGAGAAGCCTTGAATATAGAATTGTTTCTGAAACTGGTCCTTCTCATGATCGCACCTTTGTGACTAGAGTTTACATGGATGAAATATTAATGGGTGAAGGAACAGGAAAGAGCAAAAAAGAAGCTGAGCAAAACTCTGCAGAAATGGCGCTTAAGAAATTAGCGATGAGGTCAATGAAATTTTAAGATTATTTCTAAAAATAATCTTTTTTTCTACGTTGGTTATGTTATAATAAAATTCCAAGTGAGGTGAGGAAATGGACATGATGGATATGAAAAGTTTGATAAAGAAGAATATTATCGACTTCTCTGAATTGGTCTTGAATAATTATTATAAATTAGGTCTAGATGAAACTGAGGCCGTTATTTTGATTAAACTACATTATCTTAAGAATAGAAACGTGAATTACATATCACCCAAAAAATTATCTGAAATGTTATCGATTTCTTCACAAACAGCTTCTAAACGCCTTAACTCACTTATTGAACGAGGATTTATTCGTATTGAACTTGTCACAATGAAAGATGGAAAACAAACAGAGAGTTTCAATATTGATTATTTGGTTGAACGAATTGTGAAAAGTGATTATGAAGAGAAAAAAGAAGATATTATAGAACAAAATAAAACAATTGAAGCTAAATTAGTTAAACTGTTTGAAGAAGAATTTAAAAAACCACTGAGTGTATTAGACATTCAAACGGTTACTAAGTGGTTGAATGAAGATAAATATACATACGATAAAATTGAAGATGCTTTATTTGAAGCAGTTCGCACTCGAAAATTATCGATTAAATATGTCGATGGTATTTTATTGAATCAGCAAGATGTACAGAAAAAAACACCAATAAGAAAAACAGCAAATATAAAAGAGCTTAAAAAAATATGGGGAGAGTAGATTCTATTCTTGCTGTACTAGATGAGATGTATCCAAATGCACATTGTGAGTTGAATCATACAAATGCATTTGAACTACTAATTGCAGTTTTATTGAGTGCACAAACTACCGATAAATCCGTTAATAATGTTACTTCTTCACTGTTTGAGAAATACCCTACTGTACAAGATTTTGCGACCGCAGAGTTGGTTCAACTAGAAGATGATTTAAGAAAGATAGGTTTATTTCGAAATAAAGCAAAGAACATTAAGGAGTTATCCAAAATGATCATTTCTGACTATAATGGGGTTGTCCCAAGTAGTCAAGTTGAATTAGAAAAGCTACCTGGAGTAGGTAGGAAAACAGCAAATGTTGTTTTGAGTGTTTGGTTTGACATTCCACGAATTGCTGTGGATACGCATGTCGAACGAATCGCAAAGCGTTTGAAACTAGCGTATGAAAGTGATTCTGTTGTTAAAGTAGAAGAGAAGTTGATGCGCAAGATTCCTAAAAATAAATGGAGTCATACACATCATCAATTGATATTTTTTGGGAGATATCACTGCACAGCTAGAAATCCAAAATGCAATGAATGTTTATTGCAAGACTTATGTAGATA
>JAFGXW010000014.1 GCA_016936415.1 Bacilli bacterium
ATGAAGCAATTGACTTGCTACTACATACCAATCTGCCTTTATAAAAAATTGATTTTTGTACTTTTTCACAATCTAGTGTGATATAATATGATTAATAGAAAGAGGAGATAAAATGGAAAAAAAGATTGCAATAATTTCATGTTCTAATGCTTGTTTGGATTATTTTTCCCACGACTACGATATTAAAATCTTTCGCTCGATGTTGCATCTTGGTGATGATGAATATTTGGACCATATTGAGATTAAGGCGGATGATTTTTATAAGAGACTTGAAGAAGATAAATCGATTTTCCCTAGTACTAGTTATATGCCGATAGGACAAATGATTGAAATCTATGAAGGTTTGGTAAGTGAAGGGTACACACACGCTATTGTTATCTCAATTTCAAAGGAAATGAGCGGAATTTATAATGCATCTATTATGTCTGCAAAACAAGTAGAAGGATTAGATGTGACTGTTTTTGATTCTAAAACATTAGCATATCCTCAAGCGAAAATGGCGTTAGTAGCTTCTAAGATGGCTAGAGAAAATGCTGACATACCAGAAATCATAAAAGAGTTAGAATATATAAGGGACCACAATAAAATATATTTTGCCGTAAATACACTAATCTATTTGGTGAAGAATGGTCGTTTGTCTGGAGCTAGTGGATTTATTGGTGGTGCACTCAAAATTAAACCAGTTTTAACGATTTCTCAAGAAGGTAAAGTAGAAACAGTTGAAAAAATTAGAACATTCAGCAAAGCAGTTGATCACGTCCTAGACTTGTATTTTTCTGAAACAAAAGATTTAAAAGTGGAACCATTTATCATTCATGCGAACAATCCAGAAATGCGTGATTATATGAAAGCTAAACTTCAAGAAAATGATCCTACTCTTACGGATGTGTTTTCTATGCCGTTGACCGCTGCAGTAGGCGCACATGCTGGTCCGAAAACAATTGGACTTGGATATTATATTAAGAAGTAAAGTGAAAACTTTACTTTTTTTTAATTAGTTATTGTGTTTTACACACTAAGGTGATAATATATAAATGTGTTCCACACAGTAAAGGAGGATTTTAATGAATTCACAATTTAAAAGGGGCGTTATTGAAATGTGTGTACTCAAGATGATTAGTCGAAAGGACATGTATGGATTTGAAGTGATTGAAACAATATCAAAAGAAATTGATGTGAATGAAAATACAGTATATCCAATTTTAAGAAGACTTACACAACAAAAATTGTTTGAAACATATACAGAATCCATGAGTATTGGTGCACCAAGAAAATATTATACAATCACAGATTTAGGTAATGAAAAAATGAGAGAATATGAAAAAGAATGGGTAACTTTTTTAGACGGTGTTTATCGAATATTAGGAGGAAAAATGAATGAAAAGTAGTTATTTGGATGAACTAAGAAGTTTGCTAGATGGATATGTGATGGATGAAGCAGATAAGTTTGATATTATATCTGACTATGATGAAATGTATGAATCGTGGATTAATAAAGGATTTGATCATGAAGAAACAGTGAAAAAACTAGGGAATCCAAGAAGCATAATTAAAGAACTAACGGAAGGTTATAAAAGAGTTGAAAAACCACTTCCAGGATCGGAAAAAGCAATCGCTCTTATGCCGTTTATTACCTTGATTGCCTTCTTTATTTTAGGGTTTGGATATGATTTATGGCATCCAGGTTGGATGGTGTTTCTATTGATTCCTATTACTGCGATTATTGTAGAAATGGGGAAGACAAGAGATGCCCATTTAACAACTGCTATTAGTCCATTTTTCTCGACTGTGTTATTTTTGTTTTTGGGGTTTTACTACAATTTATGGCATCCTGCTTGGGTGGTGTTCCTCATTATTCCGATTCTTGGAGTATGGAACAGTCGAACTTCTATGAATACACTTACTCTAATCACTTCTTTAAGTCCGTTTGTTGCGACGATAAGTTTTGTCATCTTAGGACTATACGGATATTGGATAGAGGGTTGGTTGGTATTCTTGTTGATACCAATGATTGGAATACTACACAATACAAACAAAAAAGAAGTTATTATTTGGGAGTCTTTATGTATATTTGGAATCGCTGGATATTTATATATGGGTCATGTTAATCCTGGAGATTGGCAATTTGCATGGACCACGTTTATACCGGTCATCATCTATTCATTGCTGATTAGTGATTGGAATATTAATGGAGATGTTCCATACACATACAGAGTAGTCAGTGTCATTTCGATTTTGTTATTTTTATTGTTTGGCTTTTTAGGATTTTGGGAAATATCATGGTATGCATTGTTAATCATACCGATGTTCGCAATTATAAAAGAAGCACCAAAGAAAGAACGTATCATTGCATTGAGTCCATTTATTGCAGTTATTATTTTCTTTACAATTGGTTATTACTTTGATGCTTGGCATCTAAGTTGGATGGCGTTTTTGATCATTCCAATGACTGCTATTATAAAGAATGCATAATGAATAAGTAAAAAGGTCTTTTAGTAAGACCTTTTTTAGTTTACAATAAGTATAGGAATAATTTTTAGAAAATAAGGAGTGAAAAAATGAAAAGAAGAGAGTCTTTACAATTTTTCTATCGATTTTTAATATTGACAATCATCACAATTATTGGTGTAGGAATTAGTGTCCTTCTAACATCTGCTGGGACTGTAGGCGTCATCATTGGCGGCCTATTTGTGGTTGTAAATGTATTCTTTTTACTGTTTGCCCTAGTGATTGCTTTTACAAATTTAGTGAAACATATTGTCGATAAGAAAAAAGAATATTTTGATGTCATGTATATTGTAAATATTATTTTTGTTGTCCTTGTCACCGGTGTTTTTTTGACTTTTTACTTTATGATTTTAGCTGGAGCAATGATCCTAATAGCGCCTTTGTTATAATAAAAAAGAGACTTTATAGTCTCTTTTTAACGATAAAATGCTTCTCTAAATAAATCTAAGTAATGAGATATATCCATGGTAAGTTCTTCAAGTGTTTCAGGTGTAATTTGGTTATTGTTTGACTTTTTCCAATCGGTACTGATACGGTCTATTGTCCATTTTACGACATCCAATGATCTCTCAACATTAATTGCTTCTCTGAATAAATAGTAATCAATGTTTGAAAAAATCTTTTCGAATGTTTCAGATGCATATTTTGCTTCAATCTTTGAAGTTTCTTTTATGATATCTTCTTCAGCGATTGAAGAATGGTTTTCAAGAAATTTCACAAACAATGGATGGCTAGTATAAGACTCTATCTTTGCAACGGTAGATTGATATAGACGGTTTAGAACGTCATTTTCAGTAAAATCTACATTATTATATAAATCTTCAGTAATTGTCTCAATAGCAGATTTGAAGATTAGGATGTATAAATCTTTCTTGCTTATATAGTAATGGAATAATAAACCTTTTGAAACATTTGCTTGTTTTACAATTGTATTTGTAGAAGCTCTTTTATAGCCTTTATCTGCAAATTCAATCAATGCTGCTTCTAAAATACGGTTCTTTCTTTGGTCCTCTTTTGTTAAAAATTCATTCATTTTAATCGCCCCTTTAAAGCATATTTTAAAATTGGTCAATATTATAATACCACTTTCATGATAAAAAAGTCAACACTTATGGTTGAGATAATATTAGAAGACTTTATTTCTTATGGTCATATGATATGACAAGCTAAATTGAAAATGTTATAATAAACTCATAAAGGGGGAATAAAGATGTCATTATATAATATAGAGATTGAAAAAATGAATTCTGAACATATATCATTGAACAACTATAAAGGCGATGTGCTTTTAATTGTAAACACCGCATCAAAGTGTGGGTTTACAAAACAGTTTGGAGATTTAGAAAAACTTTACCAAAAGTATAAAGAACAAGGTTTTAAGATTTTAGGGTTCCCATGTAATCAATTTTTGAAACAAGATCCAGGATCGAATGAAGAAATTCTTGAATTTTGCACGTTGAACTTTGGTGTGACGTTTGAAATGTTTAAGAAAATTGATGTAAAAGGGAAAAATATTCATCCGCTTTTTGATTATTTGGTACAAAATAGTCCGGAAAGAGTTGGAAAGAAAATCAAATGGAATTTTGAAAAATTCTTAATTTCAAAAGAAGGAAGTGTTGTTCATCGTTACACATCTAATACAGAACCATTTGACATAGAAACAGATATTTTAATTGAATTAAAAAAATAACAACTGAAATCAGTTGTTATTTTTTTTGTTTGTGAAATCCTTTACGTTTGAGATAAACCAAAGCAGATTCATTGTGAAAAACACAGTGAAGATGAAAGTTACAATATAAATGTTCCAGTTGGTAAAAAATCCTGAAACGTTTGAAGGAATGTATGAGATGAACCAATAGTTTGTATTGAGAAAACCATTGATAATATAAACAACTATTCCGGATAACACAGAAAATCGAAATGTTTTCAGCATGGTTCGATAGGAAACACGATAATGATATGCTTTATAATAGTACATCGGAACAATGATAAGTAATGAATGTAAAATAATAAAGTGATAATATCTAAAATTATAGTAAGTATATCCTAGACTGTTTGGTATAAATAGAGCCATAAAGCCACCAAGAACACCAAAGAAAAAAGCATAATTAAATATTTTCTTGGAGTCTGTATACAATAAAATGATGTTCATGATAACTGCGAAACTGCATACATGTAAAGGTACACTAATTCTTGGATATGTCCAGTTGTGAATATGATACGCTATTTCTAAAAATATTAATAAAATAGCCACAAAATGCTTGATTCTTTTTTCATTGCTTTTGAGTCTAATTTTAGCTGCAAAATGTAAGGTAGCAAAAATTGACAGTAAAGCAAAACAAATTAGAATTATATGATGATACGTAAACATAGTAGCTGCTTTGCTATAGTCTATATCATGTCCAAAAAACTTTTGAAATGTCATTACTCTCACCCACTTATAAATTTGATTATACCATTAAATTATAACACAGACATGTAAAATATTTATTATAACTTTTTTTGTTTTTTTTAATCATCTATATTGACAAAAATATTGAATTGTATTATTATATATTTGTAGTTAGCACTCACTAACATTGACTGCTAACAAAATATAAAAAGGAGGGTGTTTATATGTTTAGAATCACACCATATACTTCTAATTCTCCAAGAAAAGATGGATTTAGAGATGCTTTTGATTTGTTCGATGAATTCTTTAATGACAAAAAATATCACTCAAACAGTTTCAAAATTGATGTAAAGGAATTTGAAAAGGAATATGTTATATATGCAGAACTTCCAGGATTAAAGAAAGAAGATATACAAATTCATTACGAAAATGAACGATTGAGTATTTCAGTGAACAAAAACGAAAACATTGAAGAAACAAAAGATAATTATATCCACCGTGAACGATACAGTTCAAACTATGAAAGAAGTATATATATTAAAGATATCAATCCTAAAAACTTAAAAGCAAAGTTAAACGATGGTATCTTAGAAATTACTGCAGAAAAGTCTGAAGATGCAGTAAACAAATATTTAGTAGATATCGAGTAAACCAGGAGAGACTTTCCTGGTTTTCTCTATTTCAGTTTGAGTGCAAAACACTGTATTAATGAAAGTAATAAGATTATAATAGTTATAGAGGTGATAAAGTGGAAAAAAATGTTGGGAAAAATGATTCATATTTACGTTATTCAATTGGAATCGTCTTATTAGTAGTTGCATATATTCTATCTTCATGGTGGTTAGTAATTCCAGCTGTAATTGCTTTTGCTACAGGGTTCTTTGGAGTTTGTGGATTGTATAAGATCTTTGGAATTAATACTTGCAAAATCAAAACAAAATAATGATTTTTAAAAAAAATAGGAAATGAGAAATTTCCTATTTTTTATTGACTACATTGTTAATGAATACATCAGCTATATATGGATCAAAGTGTGTACCTTTACATCTTTTAATCTCTTCAATCGCTTCGTTAATGGTAAGTGCTGGTCTATAAATGCGTTCGTTTGTCATAGCTTCGAATGCATCAGCTATGGTTATTATTCTTGATTCAACGGGAATTGCTTCTCCTTTGATTTTCATTGGATAACCAGTTCCATCGTAATGTTCGTGATGATGCAATACAATTTTTGCTATGTTACCCATGTTGCTACCAGAATCTAAAATTCTGTAACCAATCTCGGGATGCTTCAAAATTTCTTCATAATCTTCAGAAGTTAACTTAGTGGATTTATTTAATATGGATAGTGGCGTTACTATTTTACCAATATCATGCAGTAATCCTGCTGCCTTAATTTCTTGAATTTTATCATGGTTATAACCTAATTCTTGAGCAATCATTACCGCAATTTTTGAAACATTTTCAGAATGGATTTTAGTTTTTCCATCTTTCTCAAATAACGTATTCAATATGGTATCAATCGTCAATCCTCTAACGGATGGTGAATCGATCATTTTATTTTTATACATTTTGTTTTCTGCATCAATAAATGCTTTTTCATATGTATCTTCTTCAGAATATATATACCCTGTTCCAAATGAAATGGATAATTGAAGATTTTGAACAAAAGTCATTTCTAACTCTCTAACGATACGTTCAACTAATGTTTCGGTCTCGATCTCTGATGTCTTTGGCAATAAAATAACAAACTCATCTCCACCAATTCTAGCAATGATGTCATCGCTTCTAAACGCGTTTTTAAGTGTTTTTGCAGCTGCAATTATAAGCTCATCACCAACCAAATGACCAAAAGAATCATTTACGACTTTCAGTCCGTTTATATCTCCAACTAAAACGGCTAGAGGATAATTTCTTTTGGTATGAAGTCTTTGCACTTCAGTTTCAAAGAAGCGGCGATTATAAAGACCTGTCATTTCATCATGAAAACTTAAATATTCCAATCTATCATTAATTTCTTTTTTATCCGTTACATCAATGGCAATACTCAATATAACTTTTCCACTATCTGGGAAAGTACCAATACTAGAACTGTAAAAATCCCAAAGTCTAGTGTTGTTATTTTTAGTATACACTTTAATTTCGCCTTCATAAACTCTATCTTCTGTTTCATAGATTTTATGAATGTTATGAATGGCTTTGTTTGCTCGACCTTTGTATGCTTTCTCTGCCCAATCTTGGATGGTGGGGATGTCTTTGATGTCATAACCAGAAATTTGAGTAAACTCATTGTTTACTTTAATAATTTCACCACGAGTATTATAAATAGCCATCGGGATTGGTGCACTTTCAATCGCTCTTTCGAAATTCTCTTTGGATTGTAGTAATAAGTCATTTTGAAGTAAAATATCGTTTTTCATAAACATAATAGCACCCAAAATTACTGAGAAGATTGGGTATAATATTAGAACATAAGGAATAATTGCTTTGATGATTGTGAATCGAATATCAGAAGGTAAAAGCAAAAACATGATTAACATAACAATGTGCACAATGACTCCGAGCAC
>JAFGXW010000093.1 GCA_016936415.1 Bacilli bacterium
AGGAATCAACTCGATTGACAAGGGGCAAATGGAAGCTTCCAGAGCAATTGGATTAACAAGAGGTCAATCATTTCGTTTTGTCATTTTTCCGCAAGCAATTAAGAATATGATTCCAGCAATTGGGAATGAATTAGTTGTCAATATTAAGGACTCTGCAGTGCTAAGTGTTATCGGAGTAAGTGAATTATTCTATATGGGAAAAAGCATTGCTGGTACCTACTATAGATACACAGAATCGTTTGTTACAGTGGCATTAATTTATTTAATTTTAGTTCTCATAACGACTCGTATTTTAACACTTATTGTACGATTCACAAATAGTGGAAATAAAATGACCTTCCCATCAAGCCAATCGGTTCCAGTTGAGGTGAAATAACATATGGATGCAATTAGAGTAGAACATTTAATCAAAGAGTTTGATGGAGTTAGAGTGCTAAATAATATAAATATATCGTTTGAACAAGGTTCTGTTACAACGATTATTGGACCAAGTGGAAGTGGTAAAAGCACATTATTACGCTGTATTAACCAATTAGAGACGGCGACAAGCGGTCATATATACTTTGAGGGAAATGACTTAACAAGCAATTCGGTAGATCTAAATAAAATGAGAGCAAAAATCGGTATGGTTTTCCAATCCTTTAACTTGTTTAACAATATGTCAGTACTTGAAAATTGCATCATTGGGCAAGTTAAAGTATTGCATAGAGATAAAAAAGAAGCAATAGAGACTGCAAAAATATATTTAGAAAAAGTAGGAATGTTACATTTCCAAAACCGTAAAGTTACTACATTATCTGGTGGACAAAAACAGCGTGTTGCCATTGCAAGAACTTTGGCGATGAACCCTGCAATAATTTTATTAGACGAGCCAACTAGTTCACTTGATCCAGAGATGGTAAAAGAGGTTTTAGAAGTATTGAAAAAGGTCGTTTCTGAAGACTATACTTTCATAGTGGTCACTCATGAAATGGACTTTGCAAAAGAAGTGTCAGACCGTATTGTATTTATGGAAAATGGAGAGATTATTGAAGATGGATCGCCTAATGAAATTTGGCATAAAGATAGTAATATCCGTTTGAAACGATTTTTGAACATCTAAAAAAAATAACGAAATATTCGTTGTTTTTTATTTTTATATGGTATTATGAAGTTGATTTAATCCATTCGACAAAAAAAGTGAGTACGAGACTCACTTTCCAATCCAAGTAACTTTTGATTCTTTTTTTGCGATAATATTTTTATAATTACTTTGATGACGGTAAATAATTAACAATGAGATTGCTCCACCATAAAGCAATAGGTTGTAATCTTGAAATATCAGTGCGATGATGATGAGTCCAACTGCGACTGCTGTAGATCCAACACTAACATATTTGGTAAGTTTTAAGAAAATAAAGAAAATTACACATAGGATAATTGCATATAACATATTATATGCCATGATTGTTCCAACCGTTGTTGCAACTGCTTTTCCACCTCTAAAATGAATGAATACAGAGAATACGTGACCAAGTGAAGCGGCTAATCCGTATGCTACAGGATGAAGTAATGTGACATCTCCAAAGACATTATAATGTACCAACAAGACGATTAAACCACCTTTGATTACATCTAAAACAATGATTGTCATACCGAGTTTTTTCCCTAAGAAGCGGAGTGAATTTGTACCACCAGGGTTTCCACTTCCATGTTTTCGGACATCAATACCCTTGAATTTTTTACCTAAAATAACTGCAAATGGAATTGCACCAAGCAAGTATGCAATCACCAATAATATATACTGAAATAACATCATTTTCACCTCATTAAATGTTTTACTAACAAATTATACCATAGCAAAATAAAATTTACACTACAAAAATCAATTTCGTTTTGTTATAATAGTAAAAGTAGTCGAAGATAGGATGTGTCACTTGATGGAAAATAACTTAGATAATTACAATGCAGAGTCGATTCAAATTCTTGAAGAGCTTGAAGCTGTACGAAAACGTCCTGGAATGTATATCGGTAGTACCGATTCGAGAGGGCTTCACCATCTAGTATGGGAAATAGTTGATAACGCTATTGATGAAGTACTTGCTGGATACGGAACTGAAATCACAGTTACGATTAAAGAAGACAACAGTGTTGTTGTCAAAGATAACGGACGTGGTGTACCAGTTGATATGCATCAAAGTGGAAAAAGCGCGATTGAAATCATCTATACCAAGCTACATGCTGGTGGTAAATTTGGCCAAGCAAGTGGGTATAAGGTATCTGGTGGTTTACATGGTGTTGGAGCAAGTGTTGTAAATGCACTTAGCGAATTTGTAGATGTTACCGTTCAAAGAAATTCAAAAGTTTATAATATTCAATTTTCTAACGGTGGACGTAATGTCTCTGAATTAAAAGAAGTGGGCGAATCAAAATCAAATGGTACAACTGTTTGGTTTAAACCAGATTCGGCTGTTTTTACTACGACAGTTTTTAATTATCAAACCTTAACAGAACGTTTAAGAGAAAGTGCCTTTTTGTTAAAAGGTCTAAAGATAATTTTAATCGATGAAAGATCAAAAACCACAGATGAATATTTATACACAGATGGAATCATTTCATATGTGGATTTTATAAACGCAACAAAAGGTACCATTCATGAAACGAAATTTATTGAAGGAACTTCACTCAATATTGAAGTCGAAGTTGCATTTCAATTCACCAAATCATATTCAGATCAACTCTTGTCTTTTGTTAATAACGTAAGAACAAAAGATGGTGGAACACATGAAACTGGATACAAAGCTGCATTAACAAAATTATTTAATGAGTATGGACAACGTGTTGGCTTAATCAAAAACGGTAAAAAATTAGAAGGTGCGGATATCCGTGAAGGCCTTACTTCAGTCATTTCTGTACGTGTACCCGAAAATTTACTTGAGTTTGATGGACAAACAAAAAACAAACTTGGGACACCTGATGCAAGAAGTGCAGTTGAGCAAGTAGTTTCAGAAAAATTAACATATTTCTTTGAAGAAAATACAAATTTAACATATACATTAATCGAAAGAGCACTTCGAGCTCAAATGGCGAGAGATGCAGCTAGAAAAGCACGTGAAGAAGCTCGAATTGAGAAGAAAAAAAGCAAAACTGAAACCAATTTGTCAGGAAAATTATCACCTGCTCAACGTAAAGACTCTGAGAAAAACGAATTGTATTTAGTCGAAGGTGACAGTGCTGGTGGAAGTGCGAAACAAGGTAGAGATCGTCGTTTTCAAGCAATCTTACCATTACGAGGAAAAGTTATCAACACTGAAAAAGCAAAAATTGAAGATGTACTAAAAAATGAAGAAGTTAACACCATCATTCATACCATTGGTGCGGGTCTAGGACCTGATTTTGATATGTCAAAATGTAACTATAATAAAGTAATTATCATGACCGATGCGGATACGGATGGAGCGCATATTCAAGTGCTTTTACTTACTTTCTTTTTCCGTTATATGCGTGAACTTGTGGAAGCTGGAAAAGTATATATTGCCTTACCACCGCTTTATAAAGTTACACGTAAATTAAAAGGAAAAAATAAAATTGATTATTGCTGGAATGAAGAAGAATTAAGTGTCATTACCAGTGAAAATAAGAATTACAATATTCAGCGCTTTAAAGGTCTTGGAGAAATGAATGCGGAACAACTTTGGGATACAACAATGGATCCAAATACAAGAACTTTAATTCAAGTGAATATTGACGACCTCGCAGATGCAGACCAACGAATTACAATACTTATGGGAGACAAAGTTGAACCACGAAGAGACTGGATTGAATCAAATGTTGAGTTCAGTGTTGAAGATAACTTTGTAATTGAGGACTAATTATGGCGAAAAAGATAATTGAAGAAATCAGCAATTATGTTGATCAAAAAATATTAGTTGAAAATTTAGAAGATATCGTTGGTGAAAGATTTGGTCGTTATTCAAAATATATTATACAAGATCGTGCTTTACCAGATGTTCGTGATGGGTTAAAGCCAGTTCAAAGAAGAATATTATATTCCATGTATAAACTCGGAATGTTTAGTGATCAACCATATAAAAAATCAGCTAGAATTGTGGGAGATGTTATTGGTAAATACCATCCACATGGTGATAGTTCTGTTTACGATGCAATGGTTCGTTTATCACAAACATGGAAAATTCGTAATCCGTTAATTGATATGCATGGTAATAATGGTTCGATTGATGGAGATAGCGCTGCAGCAATGCGTTACACAGAGGCCAGAATGAGCCGTGCAAGTGAATTATTACTACAAGATATTGACAAAAGAACAGTGGATTTTATTCCGAACTTTGATGATGAAGAATATGAACCAACTGTACTTCCAGCACGCTATCCAAACCTTTTGGTAAACGGTTCAACTGGTATTTCAGCAGGGTACGCAACAGAAATTCCACCTCATAATTTACGAGAAATTATTAAGGCAGTCATTAAGAGAATTGACACACCAGATATGACAGTTGATGATTTGTTGAAAATTGTAAAAGGTCCAGACTTTCCTACTGGAGCC
>JAFGXW010000094.1 GCA_016936415.1 Bacilli bacterium
ATTTATTTCCAGTTTTTTATTTTTCAATAACCTCATCCACTAATTTGTGCTGATTTTGAAATGTCAATAAACTTGATGGAAACCAGTCCATTGAATATTCCTGTTGCAAGAGAAATCACAAATAACCATGGCAAATAGTAAACCAATTCTGGTGTAGATAATATCAAAATAGCCATCAGAATTTGTCCTAGCGAGTGGCCAAGGGCACCCATAATACTAACACTGATAAGACTAAACGTCTTTAGTTTCATAAAAACAACCATAAACGCATAAGCAACCAATCCACCTGAGACACTGAGGAAAAAGGCAGGACTTGCCAATGTACCTCGTAACAAACCAACAAGTAATACACGTAATATCACAATTACAAAAGCGTCTTTTTCTCCATAAATAGAGAGAATCACCAACGTCATAATATTGGCTAGACCTAATTTCGCTCCAGGAATAGGAATGGGAGGAATAAAGGTCTCAACAATAGATAAGACAATACTGATTGATAAAAAGATACTTAATGTGACTAATCTCTTTGTATTCATATACTCACCTAATTCATTTTATAATTCAGTCTTTTTAAACTATGTTATTGTAACATTTATTCAATTTGAAAGCAATTAAAAATAAGACTGACGTCTTATTTTTTTGAAGTATCAAAGAATGCAACTCCAACAGTCCCTACACCGGTATGGCAACCGATTACTGGTGTAATTGGTGCTTCAATGAATTTGTGATTTGGATAAACCTCATTTATTTTACTTTTAACAAATTCAATGCCTTCTAAATTATCACTTGATATATAAGTCATAATGAACTCTTCTACTTGCTCTAAATCTGCAAGGATGATTTCACACATTCTTTCTAATGATTTTTTTTGCGTTCTAATTTTTTCTACTGGAACAATTTTACCATCATTATTTACTTCCAGTATTGGTTTAATTTTAAACATACTTCCGATGAAACCAGCAGCACCAGTCAATCGTCCGTTTGCCACAAAAAGTCGTAAATTATCAACCATAAAGTATTGTTTTCTTTTGATTTTGATATCATTTAGAAATTTCACTATTTCAGCGGAAGAGTGTCCTTCTTGAATCATATGCAAAGCTGAAAGAGTTAAATACCCTTCTGTAATTGCAGCATTAAGCGTATCAACAACATGAATTTTTAGATTTCCTTGATATTGATTTTTACCCATCAAACAAACATTGTATGTACCACTTAATTCCGAAGATATTGTGGTAACAATGACTTCTTCGTATCCTTCTTCTTCCAATTCTTCAAGCATAATTAAAAATTCGCCAATTGCAGGCATAGAAGAAGACGGAACCAGTGTTTTATCATTGGATAATCTTCGATAAAACTCACTTGCAGTAATGTCGATGAAATCATTAAATGTTTCATCATTTAAAATGATTTTCATTCGAAGTATTCGTAAATTTTCAAATGTTTCATTCACATAATCTAAAGAACCTGTACTAGTTGAAATCACAGCAATTTTATTCATCTATATCCACCTTCTTGTTTTCTTTTTTATTTAATAAATTGTAAAGTACAGCAAGTGGCCACCATAAAACAGCAATGGAAGGAATAACAAACCAAATAATATTTGGCATATAATACAAATTCGCGAAAATCAACATTCCTATAATGATTAAACTCCCAAATATACTTAACAATAAGTCATTACGATAATGCATGATAGTTTTTTGTCTTTTTTCACGCTTTGCCTTTTTTTGGTAGTTGACAAAATAGTCTTCTACCGTACCAAATTCTAATACTGTTTGATCAATGGCTTGTTGTTCAGGCAATCCTTTTTCTACCAAATCCTCTACCTTTTCAATTAGGGATTCTGTCACAGAGTTAACAATATCTTCTCTTCTATCTTTTGGAACATCCTTGAATGTGTTCTTCACAAAATTTCTTATTTGATTCATAATTTAATCCTCCAATAGGGTTTCTAAGATTTCTTTCAACTCTGTCCACTCACTCAGCTTTTGTTCGTAGTACGCTTTCCCTAAGGTTGTAATTTTATAATATCTTCTTTGGCCCCCATGTGTTTTGGTTCCAATATATGACTCAATTAATTCTTTTTTTTCAAGTCTTCCAACAACAGAATAAAGAGTTGCCTCTTTGATATTGAATCGTCCCGCAGTCCGTTCTTTGATACAATTCGATATTTCATACCCATAGCGATCTTCTTCAATGATTAATCGTAAAATTACGCTTTCTAAATGACCTCTAATAATATCTGAATTAATCATAAAAAAACACCTCCATTAAACCTTTATCTTCATTAATTTTATCAAAGATTCGGCTTAAAGTAAAGGCATTTAAATATTCGTTTAGTACTTGTTTTTAAAATATTCGCTAAGATTTTCAAGAGATTGCATTAATACTTCATCTTCTTCTAAATGCATGTCTGCGAAGACCGCATCAAGCATTTCTTCGTGAAACTCGTGATGGATTCTTAATACTTCTTCTGCTTTGGTAGATAAGCTAATCATAACTTTTCGTTTATCTTCTTCTTCACGATGTCTAAGGGCATACCCTTTTTCCACCAATCGACTCATTGAAGTTGTTAAAGTACCAACCGTAACTCGTAATCGGTTTGCGATATTTGTCATTGTTGGATCTTCGGTCTTTTCAATTGCTTCTAAAACGTGAACTTCATTCATTGAAAGTTTGATTCCACGTTCTTTAAGTGTTTGGCCTTCAATACTCAAAATATGGTTAAATACCTCAACCAATAATTCATTAATTACTTTTTTTGGAGAACCCATTTCATAACCCCCTTATTTTTTTAAGATGTACCCCAACGCCACTAATTTTGGTCCAGCATGAGCTCCAACCACTGGTGTAAGTGGGTAATCTTTAATTTCTTTTAATTGTGGTCTTGCACGTAATACTTGATCGCGCACATACTCCACTCTTTCTGGTGCGTGTGCATGAATGATGAACGGTTCAACATCCAAATCTTTTGTTTCTTCTAAGAACTTTTCAATGACTCGTTCTGTTGCTTTTGAAGTTGTTCTAATCTTTTCAATCGACTCAACTCGTCCATCTTTCGTTACGGTTAAAAGTGGTTTTAGTTTCAATAAACTTCCAACAAATCCACTGGCTCCACTGAGGCGTCCATTTTTCACTAAATATCTTAAAGTGTCCACGGCAAACCAAATTGCGTGGTTATCTCTAATAAATTCCATATGGGCAATAATTTCTTCTACAGTCTTTCCTTCTTCAACCATCTTTGCTGCGTCTAAAATCATTTTTGCTTGTGGATACGCAACTGTATTAGAATTAAATACAGTAACCTTAAAATCCTCCACTAATTTTGTAGCCAACATAGCATTCTCATATGTTCCACTTAACTTTTGAGAAATCGAAACGACAAGCAATTCATCATATCCTTTTGCTTTCATTTCTTCATATTGTTCAACCATCACTCCAGTAGCTGCTTGCGAAGTTGATGGTGTTAAACTTGGATCGTTTTCTAACATTTGATAAAATTCTTCAGCGCTAATATCTACAAAATCAGTATATTCCTTACCACCAACAAATAAAATTGATCGGATAACAGGAATATCATATCCGTGCTTGATGTAATCAATTCCCGAGTTTCCACATACCATAAGTCCAATTTTTGACATAATGTCCTCCTACTTTGTTTTGAAGTTCAAAGTTTCTATTTAGGAAGATTTTATCGTATATCTCTCAGAATGTCAAATAAAAGGATTGTTTCGCATTCATTCGTTTATAAAATACCCTTCTTTTTTAGATATAAATCCATCTCAACGCTAGCACTTTTACCTGCTCCCATTGCTAAAATGACTGTTGCTGCTCCACTTACAACATCTCCTCCAGCAAATATTCCTGGTATTGATGTTTGATAATTATTCGTTACAATACAACCCCATTTATTCACGTCAAGTCCTACTGTCGTTTCATTCAAAAGTGGATTTGGTGATTGTCCTATAGAAACAATACAAGAGTCCAAATCATAAACTTCATATTCCCCTGTAGGAATTGGGCTTCTTCGTCCGGATTTATCCAACTCACCAAGCTTCATCATTTCAACTTTTACTTGTTTTAACTCATAATTTTCACCAATAAATTCTACTGGGTTTCTAAGTAGTCGTAACTCAATTCCCTCTTCCAATGCATGATCAATTTCTTCCAATCTTGCAGGAAGACTAAATTGATCTCTACGGTAGATGATAAAGACATTTTTAGCCCCTAGTCTTTTTGCAGTTCTAGCAGCATCCATCGCTACATTACCACCACCGACTACAGCAACATTATCTCCAATTTTAACTGGTGTAGGAGACATAGGGAAATTTCGTGATTTCATAAGATTTACTCTTGTCAGAAATTCATTGGCATAATATACGCCACTAAAATTTTCTCCCGGTATATTTAGTGAACTTGGCAACCCAGCACCACTTCCAATAAACAAAGCTTTATATCCTTCACGCAATAATTGGTCAATTGTAATTGTCTTTCCGATAATGATATTTTTTCGAAAGACGACACCCATATCTTTCAGACGATCAATTTCTGTCTGAACAATTTGTTTTGGTAATCTAAAATCAGGAATACCGTATTTTAATACTCCTCCAAATTCATGTAAAGCCTCAAATATTTCAACTGAGTATCCCATTTTTCGCATTCCAGCAGCACATGCCAAACCAGCAGGGCCACTTCCAATAATTCCTATTTTTATATGATTTTCGGTGATATCAACTTTATCAAAAACATTATTTTCTAAAGCATAATCTCCTAAAAATCTTTCCAAAGCTCCAATTGAAACACTTTCTCCTTTTATCCCAAGAACACATGCACCCTCACATTGCTTTTCTTGAGGGCATACTCTACCACAAATAGAAGGTAATATATTGTCATCATAGATTTTATAGTAAGCCTCATCAAGACGTTCTTCTAACAATAACTTAATAAACGCAGGAATGTTGACTTGAACTGGACAAGCATCAATACATCTTGGATTCTTACAATCCAAACATCGTAATGCTTCTTGTTTTGCTTCTTCTAAATTATAGCCAAGTGCCACTTCTTCAAAATTTGAATTTCGAGTATCTTTATCTTGAACGCGCATTTTTATACGAGGATTTTTCATTTTTTCACCAGCTTTAAGTTACAGGTGTGTTCTTCGTCTTTATAATAATTTTGTCTAGCAATTAATTCATCAAAATTAACGCCTTCTCCCTCAAAATCAGGTCCATCAACACAAGCAAAAAATGTCTTTTCATTTATTGTAACACGACAATTTCCACACATTCCAGTCCCATCAATCATAATAGGATTTAACGAGACATCTGTTTTGATTTTTCGCTCTTTGTTCATTTGAACCACATATTTCATCATAACTAGTGGACCAATCGCAATAACGTGGTCATATGTTTTTGTGAGGTATAATTCCATCAAAACATCAGTGACAAACCCTTTTTTCCCAAGTGAACCATCATCAGTCGTAATATATATGTTCTCACAAAATGGTTTGTATTGATCGATTAAAATGATATGTTCAGCATTTCTTGCCCCGATCACCAAATCTACTTTCGCCCCTCTTTTTGCATACTCTTTTAACTGTGGTAATAGTGGTGCTGCACCAACTCCACCAGCAACTCCAAGCACGTGTTTTGAATCGCGAATATGTGCTGGTTTACCAAGTGGCCCTACAAAGTCATTCAATTCATCACCAACATTATAAGTGCCTAGCAATTTTGTTGAATATCCAAGTTTTTGGTAAATAATAGTCACATTTTCATCTGCCACCTCGACTATTGTCAAAGGAATTCTTTCTCCAACTTCATCTACTCTTAAGATAATAAAATGACCTGGCAATGAATTTCTCGCTACCAAAGGTGCATGAATAACCATTAAATCGACATCTTTATTTAATGAAATTTTATCAATAATTTGATACACATTTACACCTCTTTAATTTTGTCTTTCACCTTTTACATATATGATCTTGTCAACAATTACATTTGAAACATCTATCAGTCCATCATACGACTCAAAATAATTTTTATATCCACCATCACATGATCCAATAATTGTGATGTTTTTATTTTTAATTTCTGTTTTTTCTAAATATTGACGCATAAATGCACACACTCTCCCAGCCCATACAGGTGAAACCAATACGATTTCATCGTATTGATCAAAGTCAATATTAGGTATACTAAAATTTACTTTTTTCTGAAACACTGTGATGTATCCATACATAAACATTTGTGATAATTTTGACCGATATTGTTTTCCTGTATTTTCAATTTGATAAATATCTCCTTCAATCTGATGTGCGATTGATTTTGACATTTGATTCTTACTAGAACTAAAGTAGATAACTGCTTTCATAGAAACCTCCATAACTACGTCTTTTCTTTATTATATCAAAATCTTACTGTGATAGAAAGGTTAAATATTGAAAAAAGATATCAAAAATGATATCTTTTAAACCTTTTGTAAATGATTCTTTTTGAGTACCCAAAGTAAAAAAACATAAAATAATGTGACAATGATTGCTAACACAAAAAAGCCAACAGGTAGTGAATACATATCACCTAGATACCCGATGATTGGGAAAATAACTATCATAACCAAACTAAACATCAATCCGCTTACACTTAGTGCGGTTGCTCGAATTTCAGAAGGAATGATTTTGTTCATATAATCCAATAAAACAACATAGAAAATACTTTCTAAAAACCCAAGTAATATAAAAGGCATATAGATAATTTTTTCATTCAAAATCAACCAAAAAGATATGGTCATGAATAATGGTACGAAGTATAAAATTTTCTTTTCCTTATATTTCTTTTCTAATTTATGCGCAAAGTATCCACCAAGTGCAGCCATAAGCGAATGTGCACCTAATAACACACCAATTTCAAATTTCGAGTATTGTAATCCAATGAGGTGATCCGGCAAGTATAAAAATAAACTTGTCACTGGAGCAAGCATCATTGCACCGATTACAATCAAATAAAACAAACGCTTATTTTTCATAACTACTTTAAACCCAATCACATACTGATCGTATAATAATTGAGATATTTTCTTTTTATTTGGATCTCTTTTTATCGGTGTTTCTTTCATCAACAATATAATCACCAATGCAATACCGTAGAATACAGCCGTTAGCCCGAAAGATAAGTTGAAACTTACCATTGCAATGTAGCCCCCAACAAATAAACTTATCGATGACGCAATTTGAAAAATCACTTCTTTATTTCCATTTATCTTCATAAATCTATCTTCTTGTTTCATCTCTTTTAACGAATCATAAACCAATGCATCGCCACTACCAGATTCAAACGTATATGACAACCCACAAAAAATGAATCCAACCAAAGCCCAAACAAAATTAGCCGATATTACGATAATTAAAATATATAACAAGTATGATAAAACACCTAAAACTCGACTTAATTTTCGTCCAAAAACATCCGCAATTACTCCGGTAGGTACCTCCATTGAAAGGCTGGTTACATGAAATACAGTTTCTAACATTCCAATCTCAAATAATTCAAAACCTTTAAAACGTAAGTATAACAACCAAAATCCTTGCGTGAAATTGATATTTCTAAAAAACATATGATAATAATCGAGTTTTATATTTTTATTGTATTCCATGAACATCTTTCTCTAATCTTTCTCCGCAATGAATACAGAATTTATCTTCAAATACATTTTCTTTTAAACAATTAGGACACGGAACAATGGTTAATCCAGAAGATTTCAATTGTTCAATATTCAATTCTTTATCTTTGACAAAAATGGATAAAGCTTGTAATAAAATGATAACCAGTACACCAATAACAACCATAGCTACTCCTAAAAAAAATAGCAAAAATGATGTTAGTAAATACGATAAAACCAATATCAGAATTCCAACAAATAAAACACCCGATCCAACCAACTTATAATAATTTCTTTTGATCATGAATGTCTTTTCTCATTTTGCAAAATTGAATCACAATTCAAACAATAGTGTTCATTATAAGGATTTTCATTACCACATATCGGGCATACAATTTGTCTTAAATCAAAATTGCAATTATGGCAGAAAAGGGCAGTCTTTTTGTTTATTGCATTGCAATTATCACATTGAACTACTTCAATCTCTTCTCCTTCAAAATCCATTATATTATGAATCTCATGACTAACTTGATCGTGTCTATGTGCATAACATAATAACAACATTAAAACGGTAAATCCGAAAAGAATTGATAAAATACCAATCACTTCTCTCCAATAAGTAAAGTCAAAACCAAAAATCGTAAAAATGATTATCGGAATGATAATTTGCATTACAATTAATATCAACAATACTTTTTGCTGTTTCATCCGATTACCTCCTAAAGAAGACCTTTACATTTTTCACATTGAAGAATACCTTCAGGATTTGCTTCACCACAATAATCACAAATTACTGTTTTTTCAACATTTTTACCACATACAGGACAATATACTGCCTCTACTGGAATCAGTTTCAAACAGTGTGTACATGTTTTTTTCTTACCAGTTTTATCATCCCAAACTGTCTTTTTAACTCCTTTTGACACATTTTTAAAAGTTCCAAACATCGTAAAAATTCCAAGCAGTACAAAGAGAAAAGTAAAATTGCCAAATACCACTGGAATGTTACTAAATAATGAAATGGATAGTATAAAAATAATAAGAATAATGTAACTAGAATTCTGCTTTTTCAATATAAACTCCTCCTAAAAAAGTTCTAAGTTTGTTTCACCTTGATTCATTGTGAATTTTCTTCTTTTGATTCTTTTGCTTCTTAGTTTATTTGGGTTTAGCACCATATTTTTTAACACATTACCAGAATGATATCCATGAATAACGACAATCTCTTCAACGTCATCTCCACAAGAAACAATGAACTTTTGTAACGCTTTAATTGCCATATCTTCTGTCATGCCGTGAATGTCAATTTCTTTTCTCAAACTTGTCACCACATTTCACAATATCCAGTTCCGTTTTTGTGTATTTTCTCCTACCGTGTTTCTCAAAGTGTTCTTCCATTATCTGTTCCATCAGTTCTGGATGGTCTTTCATTTTTCTTGCTTTTTCTAAATCTACGCCTTGTGTAAATGGACAACTTTGTATACAAGTCCCACAATCTGTTCCTGATTTTACCCACATCTCATAACATAAATTTTCATCAAATTTATAAAATTGACGTCCATTTACCATTCTCTGTTTATGTGTGATTGCTTTAGAAGGACAGTTCATCATGCAAAGTGCACACTTCTTACAGAATTCTTTTAACCCAAAATCAATTGGTTGATCATAGTCTACTACCAAATTGGTAAACACTGCGCCAATTCGTACGTTGTCTCCATGTTCTAGGGTAACAAGATGGTTACACATTCCAATCTCACCAAGTCCAGCCTCATATGCAAGTGGCACCATTGGTGCGATATAAAATTCAGAGTTGTTAGAAACCGAAGCATATCCCAAAGATTTCAAATACATTTCTACTCTTGCTCCAATTTCAGCAACTCTCAAATAGGCTTGTTCAGTTGCTAACAGTTCTTCAAAATGAGGCGCACGATTCACCATCTCTAAATCCATCTTCACAGTAAATACAACTGCAGTTTTATAAGCAGGTTTCACCACTTGATTATAGTTATCGATTCCGACTGCTTCACTCAATCCACCCAAATGTGAATAAAAAGAAAACTCGTCTAATTTAACAATTCCAACATTTGTTGCTCCGTAATACTTTGTAATTTCTTTGATGTTTTTTGCAAAATCATTTGGCAAATCAACCTGTTCTTTTAGTGGATAGTTTGAGCTCAAATCAAACAAAGCTTTGATGTAGTTTTTATTGTGTTCAATGATTGGGAAAAATCTTTTTTTAAACTCATCTGATTTTTTCAAATTATGACGAAAAGAGATCCTTCTAAGTGGATCATCAACTTGTTGTTTTTCACTGTTTTTTTGGTAAAAATCAACATATTCTTTTGTTCCTTTTTTTAGATTTAATCGAGAAAACAATGTTTCTCTTTCATCATATTTTTTCATCAAATCACCTAAAATAATTATAACATAAAAGAAGTAGAAAGGAATAACTTTTCCGTTCTACTTCTGATTGGAGTTATTTTTTGGATAAATATCCTTCAATTGCCTCTACATCCTTATCTCCACGTCCTGATAGGTTGATAACAATCACTTTGTCTTTTTGCAGTGTATTTGCAAGCTTCATTCCATATGCAACTGCATGCGCAGATTCTATCGCTGGAATGATCCCCTCCACTTTACTGAGTTCTAAAAATGCATCGACAGCTTCTTGATCTGTAGCTGAAACATAAGTTGCTCTTTTTATATCTTCTAAGTGTGCATGTTCTGGTCCAACTCCTGGATAATCCAATCCAGCTGAAATAGAATATACTTCCTTAATTGAGCCATCTTCATTAAGAACACATTTTGTGTTCATTCCATGGATAACTGCTTCTTTCCCAAGTGTCATTGTAGCAGCATGAAGATTTGTGTTTAGCCCCATTCCTGCGGCTTCTACACCAATAAGTTGGACGCTTTCATCTTTTAAAAAGTCAGCAAACAAGCCAATCGCATTACTTCCTCCACCCACACAAGCCACCAAATAATCTGGCAATCGGTTTTCCGTTTCTAAGATTTGTTTCTTTGCTTCTTCTCCAATAATTTTTTGAAAATATCGAACAATCGTTGGGTAAGGATGTGGTCCAACAACACTTCCTAGCAGATAGAATGTATCTTCAATTCGCTCTACCCATTTCCCAATCGCATAATCAACGGCATCAGCTAGTGTTTTTGTTCCTGTGTTTACCCCTGTGACTTTTGCCCCTAACATTTCCATTCTAAATACATTTAATTTTTGTCTTTCCATGTCAATTGCACCTTGAAAAATTTCACACTCCATTCCAAACATTGCTGCCGCAGTAGCTGTTGCTACACCATGTTGTCCTGCTCCAGTTTCTGCAATAATTTTCTTTTTCCCCATTCTTTTCGCCAGTAATATTTGTCCAATTGTGTTGTTGATTTTATGTGCTCCAGTATGATTCAAATCTTCTCTTTTTAAATATATTTTTGCTCCACCTATTTTCTTTGTGAGTGCTTCTGCGAAATAAAGTGGACTAGGTCTTCCCACATAGTTTTTAAGATAATATCTAAAATCTCTATCAAATTCTTCATCTTTTATTGCTTCGTTAAACGCAACTTCTAATTCATTTAATGCCTCAACTACGATACCAGGAACAAATTGTCCCCCAAATCTACCAAATTCCATTTTTCTTCTCCTTTTAGTTTTTTTTGTGTTTTTCTAGATGAATCTTTTATGGAATTTTCTCTTCAAGTACCCATGTTATTACCTCCTATAAAATAAAAAAAGTCCTCTACACGAAAATGTGTAGAGGACGTTATAAACGTGGTGCCACCTCAAATTTAGTTCATTCAAGAACCCTCTTTTAGATACAAACATATCCTAGCTCAATAACGGGAGCACCCGTGATACCCTACTATTAGTTCAGGCTCCTCTCATAGATCCATTCGGTAAAAGATACAATACTAGTTTTCACCAACCACTAGTTCTCTACAATTATATTATTTTACTTACTACTTCTATTCAACGATTTATTACGAGAATTGTAACGCTATACAAATCTTTTGTCAAGGCTATTTATTCGACACAAACACGATCACCAGGAACATACCCGTTTAAATCAACTGTAATGCCATCAATATATACAGGAGAACTAGGAAGTTCATTTACCTCAGGGTCGTTCATATTTGCAATATAATCTAGTACATTAAATCCTGAAACAACACCACCAAATGCAGCGTATTGTTCATCTAAATAACTGTTATTAGCATGCATAATAAAAAACTGAGAAGTTGCTGAATTATAATCTCCACCTACACGTGCCATCGAAATCACGCCACGATAATGCATAAGATTGTTTTCTGATGTGTAATCTGGATTATCATTCATTTCTCCTAATATATTACAAACTTTATCATCTAACAATCCACCTTGAATCATAAATCCATTTACAACTCGATGAAATCCATTATCTGTATAAGCTTCTTCTAAAATATATTGGATAAAGTTATCTACACTCCCTTTTGCAACAGTTGGAAATAACTGTAAGGTAATATCTCCCATACCATGAACACGAATGGTAATGACTGGGTTGGATAACTTCAAATATGCTGCGTACGGTAATTCCTGAAGATTCACATATTGTTCTTCTGGAACATCAAATGTGATTTCTTCTACTTCTTTTTTACAAGAACTTAAACCAAAAACCATTATAACTGCACTTACTACTAAAAAAAACTTTTTCATAATCCACCTCATATTATATTGTCTAAATCTAGTTGATTGTCGAACTTCTCATTCACAATGTCTTCTAATGTTTTCAGCAAATCACGATTCACTTCATCGTTTGTGTTTGTCGTATATCCGCCTGAATGATTTGATAATATCACATTATCAAACTCCTGTATTGGGTATGTAGAAGGTAACGATTTTTCTTTTCCTTTTGGATACTGATACCATACATCTGATGCATAACCAGCAATCATTCCATTTTGCAATGCTTCATATAAACTACTTTCTTTCACTATTTTACCACGACCAACGTTAATTAGGTACTTGTTTTTCATTATTGCAAACAAATCATCATCAAATAGCTCTTCCGTTTCGCTATTTAGCGGCGTAGATATAATGATCACATCACTAACTTGAATTAAATTTGTAATATTCTTCACAGTATTGACGTCACTAGGATAATCTTTTCCTCGATGAATCGTATAGAAATTTACATCAAAGCCTTTCAACATTTTATAAATAATTTTACCAATTCTTCCAAAACCAAATAGTCCAACAGACAAACCTTGAATACTTGTCCATGGAATCCTTTTATCTGTATTTCTTTCTCCCCAATGTCCGTCTTTTAATAACGTATGGTATAAAACAGTATTACCGAGCAATGCCAGTGTCAAAGAAACAGC
>JAFGXW010000015.1 GCA_016936415.1 Bacilli bacterium
GCAAAAAATGAAGCAACATCTTCAGCAAATTTTTTAGGACCGAACCCAGCATCAAAACCAAGTTCTTTTGCCAGTTCATGGGTAATTCTAGGTCCACCAACGATAATGATAAATCGGTTTCTAAGTTTCTCTGCCTCTAACAATTCCACAAGATTAATTAAATTTTTAATGTGTACATCTTTTTGTGTTACAGTTTGACTCACCAATAAAACATCTGCATTCACTTCCAAAGCTTTCTTAATGAAATCTTCATTTTCAACTTGACTTCCTAAATTGTAAGCTTCGATATTTCGATATCTTTCAAGTCCGTAGTGACCTGCAAAACCTTTCATGTTCATAATTGCATCAATCCCGACCGTGTGAGCATCACTTCCTGTAGATGCACCAACCACAATAATCGGACGTTTTAGTTCTGAATCAATATAATCTTCGATTTCTTCTTTTGACATAACACTTGATTCTACTGTTTCAACTATGATGTTTGGATAATCTATCGTATGGATAACACTTCCGTAAACTACATATAAAGTGAAGTTAGAATCAAGGGTAATACTTTCTGCGATAATTGGTTCAGAGATGCCCATTTTCTTTGATAGTTCTTGTGCCGCAACTTGACCTTTTTCATCATTTTTAACTGGTAAAGTGAAACTAAGTTGGACTTTACCGTCATTCAAAGTATCACCATAAGGTTTTAATAACGATAAGTTCAATTCCTTTGAATAATTTTTTTCACTCATATCATAGCTCATATTACTTCTCCTCCTTTAACTCTTGAACCATTAAATCTAAAATTGGATTTAAGTAATATTTTGATTTCTTTGCGACACCATTTAATCCTTTTCCACCATCAATAGGACGTTTCACATCTGCGAAAATTCCTCTTTCCAAAGTCTTAAAAATCCCAATATTTGCGATTTCTTTCAGTAAATTTAGTGCATCATCTAATACATGAGCTGCCCTTGTTTTTACAATTCCACCATCTTTAAATTCAATTTCTTCTCCAAAATCTTTCATTGTTGTATTGATATATTGCGCGTTTTGGATTGCTAAAAATCGATCACTCATAAATGGAGTGTGAACCGCTTCAGTAAGCATACCTAATAAGTGAATTCGTTGGTGAGTGGCTGTGGTGACAATATTAAACAAAGTGTTTTGTGCATAACCTCTAAAAATATTTCCCGTCATATGCTTGGTTGGAGGCATATACTTCAGTGGAGCTTTTGGAAAAATTTCTCTTGCCATTAACGCTTGTGCCATTTCAAATAGAAAACCATTTTCAACTTCTGGATCGATTTCAAATGCATGACCCAGTCCTTGCAATTCTTCTTTCATATTAGCAAGCAAAGCAAATTGCTCATTGATAAATTGAGATGCAAGAACAGTATGTGCTTCAGTGAGAGCATCGCTCGTTGTTAAATAATTGTCCTCACCAGTATTAATAATAATGCCTGAGTATGCATTAATAACTCTTGAAAAGTATTGATCAACAAAAGTTCTTTGCATATTAATATCACGGAATAAAATTCCATAAAGTGAATCGTTCAGCATCATGTCTAATCGTTCTAATGCACCTAAAGCAGCAATTTCAGGCATACAAAGTCCTGAAGCATAGTTAACCAACATAATGTATCTTGATAGTTCTTCACCAACTTCATCAAGTGCTTTTCGCATGATACGGAAATTTTCTTGTGTCGCATAGGTACCACCAAAACCTTCGGTTGTTGCTCCATATGGAACATAATCTAAAAGACTTTGTCCTGTTGTTCGAATAACCGCAACAATATCAGCACCCGCTTTCGCAGCTGCTTTTGCTTGTGTGACATCCTCATAAATATTTCCAGTTGCTACAATCACATAGAGTAGTGGACCTGTTTTTTGTCCGTATTTATCAAAAAAATCTTTTCTTTTGAATTTATTTTCCTTAATTTGATAAAGTGATTCTTGAATCAATGGATTCAAAATTGCAAAAACTTCTTCTTTTTCAAGCAAAGGAAAAACGGATAAATCTAGTTCTTTATTCTCGATTTTAATTTTTATTTCTTCTATTGATAGCTGTGTCGATTTCATACAACTTGCGATGTAATGACTTACACCATTTCCCAAATCACATTTTTCCTTAATATGATCGATAATTACGTTTGGATATGGCACGCCAAAATCATTGACACCATCCACTCCAAGTAAACGTAAAACCGTTCTTTCAACGGTAACAGTTGTGTGTTGATCAATAAATTCTTGAACATCCTCTGCGATTCGCAAAGCAAAAGATCTCGCTTCTTTAATTTTAACTTTATCTAGTTTTAATTTACTCATAATTCACTTCCTATCTGCTATTACATTTATCAATGGATATGCAATTTTTTGTCTTAATTTTTGATAAAACTGTTCGTTTGAAAATTCATATCCAAACGGTGAAACGGGATTGTAGGTAACTGCAAGTATATTTATCTCATTCATCACATATAAATGAATATTCATCTTCTCTAAATGATTCATATCTATTGCTTCAATAATCAATTGTGTCGCATCATTTACAACGATTGATAATGATTCAAATTCATGTCTTCGTGCAATCAATAATCGGACAAACAATGGTGAAATTCCTCCGTTTAGATATAAATATCTGGTGCGATTTGATAGTGAATCGATAATAATTTTCTCATTACCTACTATCGTATCCACCTTTAAAATTGTAACAAAATTTTTATCATCTACAACAATTGTTTTATAGAGTGAATGTTTCTCGATAATGTGATAAATTTCTCCAGATAATTTAGGCAATGATAATTGATGTAATAGAATTGTTGTATCATTCACTACAGTATCTATATTCATGTGATAACTTGCTCCAGTGCATAAAAAGATTCCATCTGCAATTTGCATATTCGCGATCGATTTACGGAATAATGCACCATCAATCAAGATTTTAATTGGATTGAACATATCAAACATTGAAATAATCTTCTTCATATCTTCATTGGTTGAAGGTCCAGCAACAAGTGCTAATCCGGCTGTTTTCACTTCAATGATGACGATATTACCAAGTGGTGTTCTAATTTCTGTTTTATTTAAGATTATATACGCAAAATAACATTCTTTTAAACATTCTTCACAAGTAGCAATGAGCATTCCTGGATATACGGTAATTCTTGGTTTTGGTTTCATGGTAATATTATCTATTTTTTCACCATCAAGCCCAATTGAAGTAAGGGCAATTTTTTGCCCTTTGTATTCATCTATTATTTGATTTAGAACGGTCGTTTTTCCAGCGTTTTTTGCTATACCAATTATCGATACTGTGTGAAGGGTATCTATATATTTTTTTAAAATGTTATTGATGGTTCTTTCTTTTTCTAGCTGTATTGAACTGGTCTAGATGAATGGTTGATGAGATTGGTGTTTCTCCGATACCAGATCTTGCAGCAACACAGTCTTCACATTCACACATGTTATCATAATTAGTTGGTCCATAGTAGGTAGTGATCATTCCCTCGTAATTACGAAGGATTGTTTTACCTGGAGCTTGTGATATAACATAGTTTGGCATAACTGGAATTTTTCCACCACCACCTGGTGCATCTACAACAAATGTTGGAACTGCAATTCCACTAATGTGTCCACGTAATCCCTCAATAATTTCAATTCCCTTGCTCACAGGAGTACGGAAATGTTCGATACCTTTGGATAAATCGCATTGATAAATATAATATGGTCTTACTCGTACTTCAATCAGTCTTTTCACCAATTTCTTCATAACGTTAACACAATCATTTACACCTTTTAATAATACCGATTGATTCCCAAGAGGTATTCCTGCGTTTGCCATTAAATCTAACGCTTTTTTAGATTCCATTGTCAATTCTTTTGGATGATTGAAATGAGTATTAATCCAAATCGGATGATATTTTTGTAACATATTTACCAAATCTTCAGTAATTCTTTGTGGCATTACCACTGGAACACGTGACCCAATACGGATGACTCCTACATGTTCAATTTTTCGCAATTCACTAATGATATACTCCAAATAAGAATCACTAACCAATAACGCGTCTCCTCCTGATAATAAAACATCATTTACTTCAGGATGATTACGAATATATTCTAATGCTTTTTCGACATTGTCCATCTTTGAACCAGTGTCTTTCTGTCCAGCAAATCTTCTTCTTGTACAGTGACGGCAATACATACTACACATATCAGTAATCAAGAATAAGACACGGTCTGGATAACGATGTGTTAATCCTGGGACAACACTGTCACCCTCTTCGTGAAGTGGATCTTCTAAATCGTGTTTTCCAACATACAATTCATCCAGTGCAGGAACTGCTTGTAAACGGACAGGATCTTGTTTGTTTTCTGGATTAATTAGTGTCAAATAGTAAGGCGTAATTGCCATACGAAATTGTGCTAACACATTATCTATTGTACGTAGTTCATCATTTTCCAATTCAAAATATTGATGTAATTCAGTGGCACTAGTAATTCTGTTTTTAACTTGCCAATGCCAATCATTCCATTGTTCATCTGTCACATTTGGAAAGTATTTATATCTTCTTTCCGTATGTCCCTCATATAATTTAACAGCCATATTGTGCCTCCTATGTATATTTTTTTTCAAATAATGACTTAATTTTTGGTGCATGATTTACCAAATCTAATGTTAATTGTGCATGATTTTTTGTATAACCATTCCCAATAATCATCGTCACATCACTACCAACACCTTCAGCACCAAGTGCTGCCTTTGTAAATGATGTTGCCATGCTAAAGAAATAAACTATTCCAGAATCCTTGGTTATTAATATACAACTCATTTCTGTGTTTTGAACATTCACGACGTTAATACAAACGTCAACTTGTTCACCGTTTACTGCCATGACTTTATCATAGACATCAATTGCATTCGTGGCATCTGCCAACACTACTTCATCACATAAATCGAGTTCTCTTAATAATTCAATTTGTGATTCTTCATTGACAACTCCGATTACTTTTCCGGTACTGGTTGCATTTTTCATTGCTTGATATGCACATAGTACACCACTTTTTCCTGCAGCACCTATAATTGCAACCGTGTCACCTTTTTTCACAAGTTTGTTTACTTGTGCAGGTGCACCAGCAACATCTAATGCAGCAAGAACCAAATGCTCATCCATATCACTTGGAACAAGTGCAAATATTCCGGTTTCAAATAAGATTGCACTCCCTTCAATATGAACTTGATCGTTTTCAATGTTGATACTCTTGATGTTTTTAATTTTTAATGGTGTTAAAGACAAGGATACTAGTGTAGCAATTTTATCTCCAACTTGAAGTGATTGATCTGGAAACAATGCCCCAATTTTTTTTACCTTACCAATAAGCATTCCACCACTACCAGTAACTGGGTTTTGCATTTTACCTCGTTCACTCACAATATCAAGAATCATTTCTTCCATTTTTGATACATCATAATGACACGCTTCTTTGATTTGTGTAAAAGATGCACTATCAATATTTAAAGTAATAACATCAATCAACAATTCGTTTTCTTTCACAGTCATATCATTATCAATCTTTAAAGCAGCTTGCGGTAAAACTCCTTTGGGATGTATTACTCGATTTGTTCCATATTTACATAATTTTTCCATTTTATAACACCTTTATTCCTAATATTCTTCGCGCATCATCTGGCGTAGCAATATCTCGACCAAAAGCACGAGCCATCTGTGCAACTTTTTCTACCAAATCTTTGTTTCCCTGTGCCAATTTTCCTTTTTCAATATATAAATTATCCTCAAGTCCTACTCTTACGTGTCCACCATATTCAATGGCTAATTTTGCGAGTGGGAACTCATATTTTCCAATTCCGGCAACACTATACGTTGCGCCTTCAGGAATGCTTTCTCTTAAAAAGTGAAAATCACGTTCTTCTCCGGTCATACCCCCAGGTACTCCAAGGACAAAACTAAAGTGAAGATGATCTTGGATCAATCCTTTTTTATATAAGCGCATGACTTGATCAACATGCATTTTCCCAAAGCACTCTAATTCAGGTAATACGTTGTTTTGATAAATATGATTCGCAAAATAAATAATATCATCCTCCGAATTGATAAAAACTTCGTTACCACCAAAATTAACACTTCCACAATCGAGAGTGCACATTTCCGGTTTCAAAGAAACAGGTTGCAGTCTCTCATCATTGCTCATACCTACTGCGCCACCTGTAGATGGTTGAATAATCACTTTTGGACATAATTTACGAATTTCTTTTATCACTTGTTGGAACCTTGCAACATCTTGTGTAGGTGTACCATCATCTTCGCGGACATGCAGATGTATAATACTAGCCCCTGCTTGTGCAGCAAGATATGCTTCAATCGCCATTTCTTTTGCAGTGTAAGGCACAAAAGAATTGTCTTCTTTTGTAACTTCTGCACCACTAATGGCGCAGGTAATGATTAATTTTTCCATTATATTCTCTTATTTTCCTTTAATACAATACACGTTCCAGATGCTTTTGCAACCAATACTGGTTGTGCCAATACTTCCGCCGCTGAAGCATTGACGTGTGGTAATGATTGAATTACTTTATAAGCTTCAAAACTCATCTTTCTAGATGTGTTCCCAATTTTTGTAATCCATCCAGTAACCTCAAGATAGTCACCAGCATAAACTGGAGCTAGAAAGTCAATACTATCATATGAACGGAACAATCCTTCATCCCCATCATTTTTTATTAATAATTCCGTTGCAACATCTCCAAATAACTGAAGGATAAACGCACCGTCTACTAAATTACCTCCATAATGTGCTTGATGTGCACTAACACGTATTCTAATCATAGCTTTTTCCATCATTTATACCTCCATATCCATCTTAATTGGATGATCAATTACTAGTGTTGCTTGTGTTGCTTCTTGAATTTCTTCAAACGTAAATAATGGATTATATTCCAATAAGTGAATTTTACCTTCACGAATTTCCATTACACCCATTTCAGTAATAATTAAATTTACCTGATTTTTCGCTGTAAGTGGTAATGTACATTTCTCTAAGATTTTTGGTTTTCCATTGTTTGTATGGGTCATTGCAATGATAACTTTTTTTGCACCAGTAACCAAATCCATTGCGCCACCCATACCAGGAACCATTTTCCCGGGAATAATCCAGTTCGCTAGACTTCCTGTTTGATCAACTTGTAGACTACCTAAAACAGTAACGTCAACATGTCCACCTCTAATAATTCCAAACGAAGTAGAAGAATCAAAATACATTCCACCTTCTATCAAAGTAACTGGTTGACCACCAGCATTCGTAATGTCATAATCAATATCGTCTTCATTCGGCTGTGGGCCAAGTCCAATCAATCCATTTTCACTTTGAAGATGAATTTTTATATCCTTAGGAATAAAGTTAGCAACAGCGGTTGGTAATCCAATTCCTAAGTTTACAACATCCCCATTATGAAATTCTTTGGCAACTCTTGTTGCGATAAAATTACGGATTTGTAATTTGTCCATCTTATTGTCCTCCCATAATCATATAATCAACAAAAATATGTGGCGTCATGACACAATCAGGATCAATCGATTCAATCATTTTTCTCGCTCCAACAATAACTTTATCTGTAGCAGTAGCCATCACTGGATTAAAGTTCCTAGTTGTTTTTGTATATAAAACATTACCGAATTGATCGACAGTTGTTCCTTCGATTAGTGCTAAATCAGCACGCAAAGGAAGTTCTAAAATATAATCTTTGCCTTCGGATTGTATAATTTTCTTACCTTCTTCAACTATAGTTCCAATTCCAGTAGGCGTTAGAAAACCACCCAATCCTGATCCACCACAGCGAATTCTTTCAATCAATGTACCTTGTGGAATTAATTCACATTCCATCAATCCCTCACTCATAAGTCTTCCAGCTTCTGGGTTTAATCCAATGTGTGAAGCAATTAATTTATGAACTTGACCATTCACAATTAATTTACCCACTCCACGATCAACAAAACCAGCGTCATTACAAATAATAGTTAAATTTTTTACACCCAATTGGACCAACTCATCAATTAGAAATTCAGGCGTACCAACAGCCATAAATCCACCAACCATAATGCTCATTCCATCAAACACATGGAATTTTAAATCATCAATTTTAATGATTTCTTTCATACTATTTCACCTCTTTTGGCGGCATTAAAACTGCCTCACCAATCACAACTGCTTCTTCTTCCTCATTGTAAGCAACACAATCAAATCGAACGCGATTTTTTTCCAAATCAAGTTCTTTGACAGTAACGACTGCCTTAATGGTATCTCCTAAAAATACAGGTCTTCTAAAACGTAGTGTTTGTGATATATATATGGTTCCCTTACCTGGCAAATCCATGCCGAATATCTTTGAAAAAAGTGAACCTACAAGCATTCCATGACAAATGCGTTTTTGAAAAATCGTTCCACTCGCATATTCTTCATCAAAGTGAGCAGGATTATAATCATTGGTGACTTCCGCAAATAATGCAACATCATGTTCGGTAATTGTTTTTGTTTGTGATGCCGATTCATTTAATTGAATTTCGTGAATAGTTTTCATAATAATCTCCTTTTCTAATATAAAATGAGCTGTTTATGTCAAAAGACACAAACAGCTCATCATTTAATTAAAAATGACAATGAATAAAGAGTACCTTTACTCATCAAGACATTACTTTAAGGACAAAGTATATCTTTCGGCAAATTTTTCCTTCGTAAACAGTATTTAAAGTCCTCTTTATTAACACCTGTTTATTACCCAAAAATCTGCTCCTCTGTATTACTAACCCCTACAACTAAAACCATTATATCTTAGAGTGTAAGCGTTGTCAAACCTTATTTAGATACATTTTTAATTATTTTAGATAACTTAATATTCTTCAAAATAATCTTTCGCAACAACTTATTTTACTTCAATTTTTATGATTTTATCATCTGAATTATTTGAAGAAATTGTAATTGTTGCAAGTCCCTTTTTCTGAATGGTTTTAACATAAAATCCAATACTTCCACCAATCAAAGATAATGTGCTTGGACCGATTAATTCAATTGGACCGGTCGTCTTTATTTGAATCACTTCATTTGAATATGTTAATGGACTATGGAATTCATCTTCGTGTTTTACTACAATTCTTGTGGTCTGATACGTATTTGTTTCAGTTAAGATGGTATTGCTTACCTCAACTGCAAGATCAAATTTATGACTAGATCCTTTTTCTTTCACTAAGACAAGTTCATCACCCTTGTATGCTTCAAAGCGATATGTCGTAGATTCTTGTCCCCATTTACCAATATATTTTTCATATAGTTTTGCAGCTTCATCAATACTCATCTTATTTTTAAACAAAAATATTCCCATTTTAATCTTGTATTTCAGTGGTAAATTCATTCCATACTTTGTAACAGCACGAAGTACATCCTTTACACGATCTGCGTCTTTGCTGCTAAATGGTTCTTTTTCATAAATTAAATTTCCAATAAAATCATCGATGATGACTGGTGCATGTGGTAAATATTTATATTGCTGTGTAGGATAAAACTCATTGATAAATTCATCGTTGATATAAAACTTAATAGAGTCCGCATTTGTTAAAACGTAAACTTCTTTGATTTCACTCGCTTCATTTTCTCCGATGTTCAAATTAGACAACACATCTATAAATGGCTTATCATCTGCTTGGCTTCTATAAACACTAGCTGCATATTTTGGAATACGGAACATATCCATGACTCCGTGATAACAAATTCTGTCTCCACTTCCAAAATCTTTGTGTGTATTATAGTCAAATGCACACCAACCAATTGCTCCACTGATATTGGAATGTTGATATGATGCATTTTGTACTCCCAAATGTCTTTTGGCATGATTTACACGATGCCATTCATCATCAAACTTCTTCGTTGGGTACATATGTCCGTTGTATTCTGTAACCAAATATGGGACTTCTTTTTTTGTTACTTTAATTGGGATTTCTAATCCTATATTATTTCCTCTATGAACAAAATCATTGTACGTATAAACATCTTCAAATAAGTGACTTCCTTTAAAGTTTCTTACACCACCACTAGGTCGTGTTGAATCCAGTGATGCAGCGATTTTTGAAGTAGCCTGATAAAATTCATCATTATCTGGAGACTCATTTATGCGTACCCCCCAAATGAAAACAGAAGGATGATTATAATCGCGCAAAATCATTTCTTTGACATTCTCTTTTGCCACTTCTTGCCACTCTTTGTCTCCGATATGTTGCCATCCAGGAATTTCATTAAATACCAATAGTCCAATCTCATCACAACGATCTAAGAAATGCCTACTTGGTGGATAATGACTACTTCTGACTGTGTTTACACCAAGTTGATATTTCAAAATATCTGCGTCTTCTTTTTGAGAATTACTAGGCATTGCATAGCCAACATATGGATAAGCTTGATGACGATTCAAACCTCTAATTTTAAGATGTTTACCATTTAAATAAAAACCACTCGATTTCATTTCTATTTTTCTAGCCGCAAAAGTAGAATCATATGCAATCACATCGTTCAACCAAATTTCTAATGTATACATAACTGGATGATCTAAATCCCATAATTCTAATGCGACAACTTCATTTACTTCGTGATAATTTTTGGGATCATATTCTCGTTGAAAAGTGTGAACTACTTTTCCTTTTTGTATGATATTAAACGTAAAGACATTGCTATTTTTTGTCTCGTAATTCATCAATAATTTAACGTGTAATGATCCTTCACGATAATCAATCAAGGCATGTTCGATATAATCAAGACTATGTTCAATAATAGATACTTCACGATAAATTCCACCATATGTTAAATAATCAACCACAAATCCATGTGGTGGAATATCTTTTCTCTCTGTAGAATCGACCATCACGAATAATTTGTTCTCACCATCAATTAATTCTTTGGTGACTTCCACCATAAAAGGCGTGTAACCACCTTTATGAGATGTAATTTGTTTTTGATTCAAGTACACCTCTGCATATGCCATAACACCTTCAAAACGTAAGACATATCTTTTCTTAGGTGTTTTCTTTATGGTGAACACTTTTTGATAACTAGAGATAAATTGATACAATTTTTCAGAAAAATTATTATACGGTAATACCACATTGGTATGTGGCAACTGTACGCATTCTACTTTTGGAAATTCATTGATATAACTTTTCTTATAATTTGGAACATAATCCCAATCATAGTTTAAGTGAATTGTCTTAAGCTTGTTGTTCTCCACCAGCTTCACCTCTTTTTTCATTTAACTGCTTCACAATATTTTCATAAGTTGGTTCATCAATAATGTGTTTTTTATTAAAAATATATCGAGATAACATCAATCCGAAAATCGGTAAAATAAACATCATGATTTTCATTCCCAACAATGTTCCCTCACTTTGTGTAAACTCTGTGATTACACCATTCACTTCTTTTGGTTCAATGAATTGAATGACTGCAAGTCCAACCCCAATTACTCCAAGAGATAGCCCTGTCGCTAATTTTACTACAAATGTTTGAACACTGAAGGCAACCGCTTCACTTCTCACACCAATTTTCAATTCTCCGTATTCAACTGTATCTGACAATAAAACAGTTTGTAAAACGTTGAATGTACCTTGTCCGTAGAAAATGAATGTTGCAAATAAGAATAATAACAAGATGTTTGAATCAAAGATAAAGGCATTGATGAATAATAACACGAAACCTACAAACTGAATTGCAATTGCAAAGTTGAAAATTTGTTTTCTTTTTAAACGACTAGAAAGCAATCCATACGTGACAGCTCCCACAACTTGAAGCACTCCCCCTGCAGCCATAAATGAGAAGAATAAATCTTCATTACCAATATCATAAACCATATAGTAAATTGCCATACCACTCGTAATATATAATGTAAAGTTAATTACTAGCACAACAATCATAACAACGAGTAATTGATCGTTTTCTTTTAAAATTCTAAACATTTCACGTAACGTAGTTTTGTTTTCATTCACCACTACAATCTTCTCTTTTACATTTGTAACTGTGATGATTTGTGTGACGACAAATACAATTGAAACAATAATTGCGAAAATAAATAACCCTTTTACTTTTGCTTCAGAAGTGTCTCCACCACCTAGTAATTTCGCAAACGCTAAGTATCCAGCTGAAACGATAAAGAACCCAATACTAGTAAATAATCTAGTTAAAATTGTAACACTTTCACGGTCTGACTGAAGACTAGAAAGTGATGGAATCATTGACCAAAATGGAATATCCATTAACGTATATGTCATCCCCCACAATGTATACACTGTTGAAATAAAGATGTATTGTGAAACTGAATTTGTTACTAAGTTCGGATTTGAAAACAGTACAATTAAAACAATTGCGTTTAAAATACTTCCAATCAAAATCCATGGTCTAAATTTACCCCATCTTGATTTTGTTCTTTCCACTATTGTTCCCATAATCGGATCATTGATTGCATCCCATACACGAACGATCATCATCATAACACCTAAAAATGCTGCACTAATTCCAAGCAAGTTGTTGAAGTAAAACATCATAATTGTACTCATTGCAAACATAGCATCTTTACCAAGTCCACCTACTGCAAAAAACAATTTCGTTTTTAAATCTAATTTCTCCATTTTAGCAATTCTCCTCTTTTATTATAAATAATCTTGAACCAAAATCTTCCAGCAACATCACAGAATCATTATATCCAGTTCCTGTAAATTGATGATGAAGTAATAAATTGGCTTCCTCAAGTTGTGCCCCAGTTAGTTCTTTTTTGAATTCATCTAATTTAAACAAATAGCGATTCGCTATCACATTGTGTAAAAAATGATTCACTTTTAATTTGATTGGCAATGCTTCATTTACCAAACTACCAAACGTACGAATATTTGTATATTGTGTTCTGTTTTTTATACAATACATATTTTCTGGATTAAGTGTGGGAATTCGAATGGAATCTATGGTTGGATTTGGAATAGCTAATTTTTGATAAAAACCCAAAATTGCTTCTTTCTTATCTTCACTAATTACCATCCAAATTGAATAATTAGAATCGTATACACTTTTCAATCGTTTGAATGTACCATATTGAAGTAAATGGCGATACTCTTTATAAAACTCGATTTGTTTTTGAATGATTTTCTCTTCGAATGGCGTTAAAATACTCAAATCCATCTCATACCCTAATACACCAAAACTAGCAACATTAAATCTTGTTTCTAAAGGAGTGTGTCTCATAACTTGATGACTTCTTTCACCAGAAACATGATTTGATATTGTTGAAAGAGGATATATTAAACTGGTTCCTTCTTGGATAAATAATCGCTCATATGCATCAGTGTTATCACTCGTCCAGGTTTGCGGCATATAATAAAGCATACCAACATCAAAACGATTTCCTCCACTACTGCATGATTCAAATAAAATATTTGGGAATGTTGTCGTTAGGTATTCTAATAGATCATATAAACCAAGAACGTAGAGATGATGAAACTTACCTTGATCTTTGATCTTCAAAGACTGACTAAAAACATCACTAAAATTTCGATTCATGTCCCACTTCACATATTTGATATTTGCACTTTGAAACAGTTCAGACAATGTATCTTTCAAATATTGTATCACGAAAGGATTGGTCAAATCTAATATCAATTGATTCCTTCCCAATGCTGGGTCTGTATTAGGTATAAAAACAGCCCAATCAGGATGTGCACGGTATAAATCTGAATCAATACTAATCATTTCTGGTTCAACCCAAATCCCAAAATCTAGACCCAATTTATTAATCTTATGACATAGTCCTTTGACACCTCTAGGTAATTTCTTTTGATTATAGTACCAATCGCCAAGTGAAGAAAAATCATCGTTTCTCTTCCCAAACCATCCGTCGTCTAAACAAAACAGTTCGATACCTAGTTTTTTAGCTTTTTTGGCGATGGCTAAGAGCTTTTTTTCGTTGAAATCAAAATACGTTGCTTCCCAATTATTAACAAGAATTGGACGATCCTTAAATTGTTGATTTTCATTAATAATAAATTCATTTATCAATTGATGAAAATTTTGACTCAACTGATTTAATCCCTTGTTGGAAAAAGTCATAATTACTTCTGGAGTAACAAATGTTTCATTTGCTTGTAATGGATATCTAAAATCAAATGAATTGATTCCCATATTTACTCGCAAGAAATCATGTGGACTTGTCTCAATATTCGCCTCAAAGTTTCCACTATATATCAAAGTAAATCCATATGCTTTTCCATAATCTTCTTTGGTAGATTGTTCTTTCAGCATAAAGAATGGATTATGATCACTACTGGAAACGCCTTTCTTTGAATCAATACGAACAGTCCCTTTTGTTAATAAGACATCATTTATGTGTCTTTCTCTAATCCAAGCTCCATCTAGTTTAGATAATATATAGTTTTGATTCAATAAATCAAGATTAAAACTAAGCGCTTTATCAATCATAATTTCTTCTTGATTGTGATTGATTATTTCTAGATTTCGAACGATGATATCTTCTTTTTCAAATATGGTGTAGAAGAGCTTTATCGAAACGTTTGCATGTGAATCAAACAGTGTAATTACTAATGTTTCTTCTTTGATTACTTGTGGCATTTTAGGAAATGACACATTTTTTAAAATTGTGTGAGATTGATACACAAAATCTGTTGTTCTACTTCCACTAGGTAATTCAATATGAACAGTTGGTTCACGATAATCACCTTTGCCGTAAGTGGAAAACTCTAGTAACTTTGTATTTAGAGAATACCCTTTGGCATCTTTGCTATATGAAGTGGAACTTCCAAGTTCAAACTCATATTTTGTACGTACCTCATTTATATTTTTAAAGTTTGTTATTTTACCACCATAATAAACATGCTCTAGATGTTTAAACTCATTGATTAAGATAACGTAAGTTGAATGTTCAGTGTGTAAGTAAAATGACTTTTCTTCTTCATTAAATTGCAACATTTTTTCACCCCTCTACTGAAAATTCAAATATTGTTTTTTGATGGTAAATCTCATCCTTTAATAAAATTGCTTTGTTTGCGCCATCGACATGAATGCCATTTGGTTCAAATTGGGTTTCAAAACAGATTCCCATATGTGGTTTTTGAATCTTGTTTTGTTCTAACTTATGTTCATCTGGGAAATTATGTGTATAAATGACAATCGCTGGATAAGATGTGTAAACTTTCATAGAACGTTTTGATTCTTTATCAGATAGTTTTACTTGCATAATTGACTCATCGACTGAATCAAGGATAAATGGATGATCAATCCCTTTTGTTGGTAATTTTCTGACATCAGGAGTCATATTTTCTTTTATTATCGTTGGTGTTCTAAAATCTAAAAATGTGTTTTCTGTTAGCATGAATTTAGTAGGAATAAATTCGCCATCGAGTTCTAAGTATCTACTAGCATTCACATACATTGTATGATCTAATACATCTCGCTTTAAGTTCCCTGAAAGATTAAAGTATAAATGGCTTGTCATATTGAGCAATGTATCTTGATTTGTTGTTCCATAAAAATCAATTGCTACAGAAGTATCTGTGATTATATAGGAAATTTTAATGTTTTGATTTCCCGGATATTTTGATGAACTACCATCTTTAAAAAGCGTGAAAATAATGGTTGTTTCAGATTTACTTTCCTTTAAATGAAAATCAAATGTTTTAAAAGCAAAAGACTCGTTCCCACCATGAATGTTGTGTGCATGGATAAAATTCTTATCAAGAAAATAAGTCGTATCACCTATGTTAAATTCTCCATCCTTGATACGTCCACTGGTTGGACCTATGATAGCATTTAAATACATATCATTGTGGTCATAGGATTTGATGTTTTGATAATTCATAACAACATTTTCTAATTTTCCATTACCATCTGGAACCATTATACTTAATACAGTTGCACCATAATTCATACAAGAAAAATGAATTTTCTCTCTTTTTACTGTAATAATGCTAACTTCTTTATCACAAATAAATTTTTTATCAATTGAGTACATTTATCAAAGCCTCCATGAATTGATTGAAGTGGTTTACTCCATCAACATTTTGTTTGAATACACCTGCATCTTCAATACATTTTACAAACTTCAAAGTGACTGCATCATTTAAAAACTGATTGATATCTTCTTGTTGATATGTTTGCTTTAATTCCTTTATCCATTCTTTGTGAATATCTAATTCTTGAGGAATCTCTAAATCTCCAACGATAACATCTTTAATCATTGGTAATTCAGATGCTAATCTTGCTGGTAAAACAGCCAATCCCATTACTTCAATCAAACCAATATTTTCTTTCTTGATGTGATGGTTTTCTGGATGTGGGTGAAAGATTCCAAGCGGGAATTCTTCACTCGTTAGATTATTGCGAAGTGTAATATCTAGTACATATAAGTCTCCGTTTTTTCTAGCAATTGGTGTGATTGCATTATGTGGAGCAGTTGTAAAAGCATAGATACCTGCAGATTCATCTGTATATTGTTCCCAAAACTTATAAATTTGATCTGCCATTTCAATGATGCTACCACGATTCGTTGATTCTAAACGAATGACACTTAATGGCCAAAATAATTGTTTCACAGTAACATCCGCCACTTGATAACTTGAAAGAACTTTTGCATCTTCAATGGCAAAGTGATGTCTTCCTCCTTGATAGTGTTCATGACTGAGAATTGATCCACCCACAATAGGTAGTCCTGCATTAGAACCAAGAAAATAATGTGGTAAATAATCAATAAAGTCAAATAAGCGAATAAAGGTTTTTTTGGTAACATTCATTGGAACATGTTCTTTCTTCAAAACAATTGAATGCTCATCATAATATACATAAGGTGAATACTGAAGATAGAATTCTTCTTCATTTAGAAGCAATTTCACAATACGATGATTACTACGACCAGGATGAGTTGCATTTCCATAAAATCCAACGTTTTCTTTACATAACAAACATTGCGGGTAACTTGTACTACTTTTTTTACCTTGTGCAATGATGTCTCTTGGATCTTTTTCTGGTTTACTTAAATTAATTGTCATATCAAATTCTCCATAAGGAGTTTTTGATTTCCATATTACATTTTTTGATGTTCTCGCAGTTTTAATATAATTATTTTTTTGTGACAAATTATAAAAATAATTCGTTGCGGATTGTTTATCTTGGGTGTGAAGAAGAGAAAAAACATGTTCTATTTCTGAAGGTCTAGGTGTAAAGATATCCATGATTTTCGCTTCAAATAAATCTCTAAAAGTAACTGTATTGGGTGTGAATAGTCCAATTTCATGAGCATAATCTAATATCGGAGCTAACAAAGAAGAAGGTTCTTCTACGTCAACATATCCAATTGACTGATCCATATACTCATCTATCAATAATAAATTTGATAATCGATTTACAACATAGTCAAAATCATCTTCAGTAATAAGATTTGATGCAATGGCATACATTGTTAATCGTTTCATATCACTATAGATTTTCATTTGAAAACCCATCCTTGTGTTTGGAGTGAAAATTCCATGCTGATTCAATTATATCAATCACATTTGGATATTTTCTAACCCATTTTAGCTCGTTTTCTGCTTTTTGACTGGATGCAATTAATCTTGCTGGATCTCCGTCTCGTCTTTCCAAAATGATAGAAGGAATTGGATGCTTTGTCACTTCTCTTGCAGCAGAAATCATTTCCAAGACGCTGTATCCTTCACCACTTCCTAAATTATAAACAGTTGATTTTCTTGTTTCTAACACATGATTCATTGCCAAAATATGAGCTTCTATCAGATCTTCGACATGAATATAGTCTCTAATACAAGTTCCATCAGGCGTATCATAATCATTTCCAAAGATGTTGATTGCTTCTCGTTTTCCCAAAGGTACTTGCAAAATCAATGGAATCAAATGCGTTTCAGGATTATGACTTTCTCCAATTTCTCCAGTGTGATATGCACCAGCAACATTAAAATATCGCAAAGCAATATATTTAATTCCATGAGCAATATCAGCCCATTTCATCATTTTTTCCATTGCTAATTTTGTTTCTCCATAGGCATTCGTAGGATTCGTATTAAATGTTTCAGTTATCGGCATTTCTTCGTGATTTCCATATACAGCTGCAGTACTACTGAAAACAATTGTTTTCACATGAGCCTTCGCCATTGAATGTAATAAAACTTTTGTACCATATACATTATTTTCATAATAATGCAATGGTATTTTCATACTTTCACCAACCAAACTAAAAGCTGCGAAATGAATTACTGCATCTATTTTTTCCTTTTCTAAAACTTCTACAACTTGCTCTCCATCACGAATATCAACTTGATAAAAGTGTGCTCTTGAATCAATGGCTTGTAAGTATCCAGTTGAGAGATTGTCAATGACCGTTACTTGATATCCTCTTTCTAATAAAATTTTTACAGCGTGACTACCAATATAACCTGCACCACCTGTTACTAATACATTCATTCAATGTCACCACTTTCCATTTTTTTTGAACCATCACTTGTATTTACAGGATAAAAATCCGCATGATATCCAATTTTTTCATAGTATTCTTGGCCCACTTTTTCAATTACACTATCCACAATAGATGTTTCTACCAGACTAATGGTACACCCACCAAATCCAGCGCCAGTCATTCTCGAACCGATTGCACCATATTTGATAAAAGCATTCACTAAGGTATTGAGTTCTTTGCAAGAAACTTCATATAGTACATCAAGCGATTCGTGAGATTGATTCATTAACTTCCCAAAAGCAATAAAATCACTGTTTTTCAATGCTTCAACTGCCGATATCGTACGATGATTTTCATAAATTACATGTTCGATGCGATTCTGAATAACTTGAGAAGAAAAATACTTCTTATTTTCCTCGAAATCTTTGATTGTCAACTCACACAAATTATCAAAAGATAGTCCATGGTCTTTTAAAATTTTAATACCTTGTTCTCCTTCACTTCTGCGTTCATTATATTTAGAGTCGGATAAACTTCTTTTCTTATTTGTGTTCGCGATTACAAGCGTAAATTTTCCTAGCTTCAAGGGCACCAATTCATAATCTAAAGTATTGGTATCTAAATATATTGCTTTATCAATCTTACTCATTCCAATGGCAAATTGATCCATAATTCCACAGTTGACACCGATATATCGATTTTCAACTTGTTGAGATATTTTCACAATATCAAGCATGTCAATTTGTAGATTAAATTCACTTCTTAAAATAACACCGATCAATACTTCTAGTGACGCACTTGATGATAACCCAGCCCCATTTGGAAGATTACCATAAACAAGGATATTTAATCCATGGTCAATTTTATGACCCAAAGCAACAAAAGCGTCAATGATACCTGATGCATAATTTGCCCAATTACGTTCTTCTTGATAAGAAAGATTATCTAATGAAACAATCTTTGGATTAAAATCAGGAAAATTTACTGAGTAAAATCTAAAGTTTTTGTCGTCTCTTTTTGTAACAATTCCGTATGTTCCTAAATTGATTGCTGTTGGAAAAACATTTCCGCCATGATAATCAATATGTTCTCCTATTAAATTAACTCTTCCTGGCGAAAAATAGTAATTCTCAGAAGTATTTTGTAAAAATTTTCGATTTTTATTGGCTAATTCTTTTAGATTTATCATTGCTATTCTCCTTTGGTAAAATTTTACTTTAATGTATCTCTAATTATGATTTTTGTTGGAACTACTTTCTTGATTGGCAACGTTCTACCTTCAATACGACCGACCAAAGACTCTAATGCCTGTTCACCCATAAATTCTGTGTAAACATGAACTGATGATAATGGTGGATATGTGTATTGTGACATAGGATTATCATTAAACCCTGTTATTCCAATGTCTTCAGGAATCTTAAGTCCGGCTTCGTGAATTGCTCTGAGTGCGCCAATCGCAATCGCATCACTAGCACAAAAATACACTTCAGCACGCTTTGGTTTTTCCAATGCTTGTTTCATTAGGTTATATCCAGATTCACACGAAAAGTTACCTACATGAATAAAATCCGAATCCAATTTACCTCTTTGAAATAAGTAATCTCTAAAAACAAGTTCTCTTCTTTCTCCCAATCGAATATTGTTTCCAATGTATTCAATTCCACCTATGTATCCAATTTTCTTATACCCTTGATTCAATAAATACGTTAAGATTTCTCTTACTGCTGTATGAAAATCAATTACAATACTATCAAATAGCTCTTCGTTAGGGCTTGAATCAACAAATACAATGTTTGGTGAAATGTGAAGGAACGCATCAATTTGTTCGTTTGAAAATTTACCAATACAAATGATTCCTTGCATATCGGATAAACCTTCTAATTGATATCCATGATCTCCCTTATAGATCAGTAGCGTATTAATATTTGACTTTGCAGCTAGTTGTTCTATTCCCCTACGTATTTGAATATAATATGGATCATCTACTTCTTCACTGCTGTTATACCAATGGATGACAGCAATATTGGGTTTGTTACGAGATTTTAATCTCATTCGATTCCTCGGTGTTTTATAATTCATATCAGACGCTGTTTCAATGATTTGTTTTCTAATATCATCACCCACACTCAAAGTAGTATCAAAGTTTAAAACTCTTGATACTGTGGTGATTGAAACGTTTAGTTTATCTGCAATTTCTTTCAATGTAGCCATGTCTTCACCTCAAATAAAAATCTTCAGTAAAATTATATCATAATTTTACTGAAGATAAAAGTTATTTTTACTTAAAATCGTGTATTTCAATTTCAAATTGTTGATTAATTACTTTTTTAAATCCATTGAATATTTCATATGTCACCATCGCATCTTCCAAAGCGTTGTGTGTTTGATTTGTTTCTTCTCCCGTATAAAGTTTTAAAGCATTAAAAAGTCCTAAATCATTGCGCAGATTATAATAGTTTTTATGAAGTTTGAGTAGATTAATATATCTTGTTTTATGATGAAGATTTTGAACTTGATTTATTTTATATGAATCTCTTAATGCAAGAAAGTCATTTCTCCCCCAGACAATTATTGCTGGGTCATAAGTCTCAATTAAATGTTTGAAATGATCATAAAAATCAATGTAGTCAATTCCGTTATCCATCTCTTCTTGTGTGATTTTTAAGAAACGCAATGTTCTTTTTGTCAAAGTTGGATGAAGCTTGGGTTTAATCCATTCTGAGTATTGTTCAATCAAATTATCATCTTTATCTACTAAGTAAATTCCGACTTGAATGATTTCTTGTGTAAAAGATTTATCTGCAGTATATGGATGCATTGACATTTCTAAATCGAGAAACATTCGATTTTGTAATGAATTGATTAAATTTTTAGTCCCTTTTTTGATGTTTTTCATATCATAATAAACTATGTTTTTACGATATCGAATTTCCACTATCTTCAAAATATAAGAAACATTATAAACTTTCACACCTCTGTAAAGTCTTGATTCGTCTTCAATCACAAACTGTATAAAACGGTGAATATTTAAGTACTTTTCTATTTTTTGATGTATCGATCTTTGCAAATAGAATCTCATTAGTCTATTTTCAAACTTTAATGTGATAATTTTTTCTTCATCATCTATTTCAAGAATACGTCCGCTTATTATTTTTCTCATATTTTCACCCACTATATTATACTACATTTCTGATAGTTTTTTCATTAAGTTTTCCGCAGTTTTTTGATTAATACCTAGTTCAAGCAAGTCACTCACCGTAGCTAGTTTAATTAGGTTGACTGATTTATATTTATTTAAAAGTTTTTCTTTTGTCTTTGTTCCTATTCCTTCTACTTCATCTAATATCGAATTGAAAACACCTTTGTTACGTATTTGTTTATGGAAAGTCACTGCAAAACGATGTGCTTCATCTTGAACCCTAGTAATCAAATGAAATACATCGCTTTTCTTATCAATTTCAATTTGATTTAGCGCTTGATCTAACAAGTGATTGGTGTTATGTTTATTGTCTTTTACCAAACCAGCTATCGGTATTTTCAAATCTAAAGATGACAATATCTCTTTCGCAGCATTAATTTGTTGCATTCCACCATCTACAATAATCAAGTCTGGTATTCGCGAATCTTCAAGTAACACTTTATAATAACGACGGTACATAACTTCTTTCATAGTGTGATAATCTGATGCTTTGTTATCTAATGTTTTAATTTTATATTTTCGATAATCTTTTTTGGAAGGTTTTCCGTTCACAAATACAACCATACTGCTTACAGCATCTGTTCCAAACAGATTTGAATTATCAAATGCTTCAATCACGTATGGTGCAGGAATATGCAGTAAATCACCTAGTTTTTCAACACTATTGACCGTTCTATCTAACTCTCTTTTCACCAATTCCGTTTTTTGAATTAATGCTTCTTTGGCGTTGATATTTGCAAGTTCAAGTAATTTATGTTTATCACCGATTTGTGGTTTTATAAATGAAGTTTTTAAGAATTCTTCTAGGGTATCTGTTTCTAATTCTTTTGGCACAAATATCTCTTTTGGAACAATATTTGTTTCATAAAATTGTGCAATAAAATCTTCCACTGTTTGCAGAGGATTATTATAGTACTCAAATAACGCTTGATGCCTTGCGGAAATCTTCCCATTTCTTACAAAGAATATTTCTATAGAAAGTAAATAGTCATTATAAAAATAACCAATAATGTCTCTGTCTTTTAGATCATTTAAATTAATTTTTTGTTTATTGGTAGTTGTTTTAATATCATCAATTGTTTTTTTATATTCTAGTGCTTTTTCAAATTCTAGTTTCTCACTTGCAAGCATCATTTTATTTTCTAAATTAGCTATGACTTCTTTGGTATTTCCTTTCAAAAAGTCCTTAATTGATTTGATGATTTCATTGTAATCTTCCTGAGTAATATGATTGATACATGGTGCAAGACACTGTCCCATATGATAATACAAGCATTCTTGCTTGGGTAATTTATCGCATTTTCGTAAAGGATAGACTTTATTCAGTAACTTTACAGTTTCTCGAGCAGCAGAAACATTTGGATAAGGTCCAAATAACATCCTAGATTTTTTAGAAACATTTCTTGTTACGATTAACTTTGGGTGCTTCTCCGTTGTTATTTCAATATATGGATATGTTTTGTCATCCATAAGCATAATATTATAACGTGGATTATATTTTTTTATCAAGTTCAATTCCAATAGCAAAGCATCAAGCTCGCTATGGGTGATAATATACTCAAAATCATCGATATTCATTACCAATCGACTTGTTTTTGCATCGTGTGCTCCAGTAAAATAAGAAAGCAATCTTTTGCGCAGATTTTTAGCTTTCCCAACATAAATAATCACACCATCTTTGTTTTTAAATTGATATGAGCCAGGTAGTTCTGGCACGGTATTGATTTTTTCTCTTAACATAGAAACACCTACTTGTTTAAGTCGCTTTTGTCTCCAAACAACGCTATGGAAACACTTTTAAATGTTGTTGAATAAATTGTAGATAACTCTTGTGGACTTTCTTCTTTTCCACTACGATGCCATTTTGATAGTAAAGTCCACGCTGATGAGGCAACAATTTCCATCGTATACTCATCTGCTTTTTTATTTGATTTTACAATTGCATAAAACTGATCTTTGTGCATGTTGATAAGAGCAAAAATCCCTTCAACCATTAAATAATCTAGTTTTGTTTTGATGACTGTATCAATAAATTTTTCTTCTTCATCAATTCTTTTAAAAAAACTACTTATTAAAAATATCTCATCTTCTGGATCGGCTTGTCGAAAAGACATAATGATATCGTTATAAAAGTTTTCAAAAAAGGTTTTTACTTTCACTTTGACTATATCATCTTTTGTGCTAAAGTTTCGATAAAAAGTAGCACGTGATATGCCAGCTTTCTTAATAATTTCAGAAATAGTAATGTCTTCATAATTCTTTGTTTCTAATAATTTCGACAGCGACGCAAAAGTCCATTCTCTTGTATATTTGATTCTCATGTCTACCTTCTCAATACTAAACATAATAGCCCTCCTTGTATCATAGGTTATATATTTGTTGAAATCAAGTCAAAACTATTATACCATAACGTATGATACGATACAAATGTAACTTATTTATTATTTTGTACTGAAAGGAGCAATGTGTATGAAAAGAGCAGTCAATATCTTATTTTCGAGAAGAAAACTCGTAATTTTATTGTTTTCTCTAATTTTAGGGTATGGAATATATAGTTATTTTGTAATCCCAAAACAAGAAATGCCTGCCATAGATACACCTTATATGGTATTAACCATTGTCGCTCCAAGCGTTAATGCGAGCGATTTAGAAAAAACTGCTGTAATGGATATTGAAAGGATGATATTAACATTCGATGATGTTGATAGTGTACAAAGTACAATATACGATAACTACGCTGTAATTGTTACACTTTATAGTTATAGCACGCTAGACCCTGATGCTTTAAGTCTTGATATTTACTCCAAGGTTTCTGAGTTATCACTAGATGAACACATCACAGATATTACTTATTCATCTAATTTTGATGACCCTCATATTATTTTTGCAGTACATTCCAATACACAAACAGACGAAGAATTACTTTCAACTAGCGAACGTTTCAAAAACCAACTTTTATTGTTAGATGAAATCAATTCCGTTGACGTGGATAGTGTTTTCCAAAATGAAGTGGTTATAACTCTTGATACCAATACTCTAAATTTCTATTCTCTTGATATCTTAGAAATATATCAAATCTTATACGCCAATTCCTTAAATATCCCTCTTGGTGGAATTTCAACATCTTTTGGTACCATCAGTATTTCTGGGAACAC
>JAFGXW010000095.1 GCA_016936415.1 Bacilli bacterium
CTAGGAATATCTACACCTGATATACGTGCCATAAATGCACCTCCTATTAACCTTGTCTTTGTTTATGTTTTGGATTTTCGCAAATAACCATGACTTTACCATTACGTTTGATTACTTTGCATTTATCACAAATTTTCTTTACAGATGGTCTTACTTTCATTATTATTTCCTCCTTTGGAGTGTTTATCTTTTATTTGTGTCTATATGTAATTCGCCCACGTGTTAAGTCGTAAGGTGATAATTCCACCGTTACTCTATCACCTGGTAAAATGCGAATGTAATACATGCGGATTTTACCAGAAACGTGTGCTAAAACACGATGTCCATTAGATAGTTCTACAAGAAATTGTGTATTAGGTAACGCTTCAACTACTTTACCTTCAAATTCTATTTTTTCTTCTTTAGCCATTAAGATTCCTCCTTTATACCGTCGTTAAGATGACACAATCATCTTCAGTAATTAAGACTGAGTGTTCAAAATGAGCACTTAAGCTCTTGTCCACTGTAACAGCAGTCCAATTATCTGCCAAAACTTTTACTTCTTTTCTCCCCATATTAACCATGGGTTCGATTGCAAGCGTCATTCCAGCTTTTAACAATAATCCTTTGCCTGGTTGTCCAAAATTGGGAATTTGTGGGTCTTCGTGTAAGCTTTTCCCGAGTCCATGTCCAACAAACTCTCTAACAATGCTATAGCCAAAGGACTCAGCATGTTTTTGAATTGCATGAGATATATCTGATAATCTGTTTCCTGCTTTAGCTTTTTTTAAACCTTCAAAAAGTGATTGTTCTGTAACCTTTAATAATTGATCTGCTTTGTCACTTATTGTCCCAACAGGATAACTCCAAGCACTATCTCCGTGATATCCTTTGTAGATTGCTCCAATATCAATACCGATAATGTCACCTTCATTAAGAATAACCTTTTCGCTTGGGATACCGTGAACAACTTGTTCATTAACAGACGTACAAGCACTTCCAGGGAATCCACCATAACCTTTAAATGAAGGTATAGCGTCGTTGCTTCTTATTACTTGTTCTACAATTCGATCTAGTTCCATCGTTGTAACGCCCGGTTTAATATGCTTCTTGACTTCTTGATGAGCAAGAGCAACAATGCGTCCTGCTGTTTTCATCAATTCTATTTCTCTATTTGATTTAATGGTAACCATTATAAGTCACGGAGAACTAACTCAATATCATTGTATACTTTTTCAAATTCTTGCATACCGTTGATTTGATATAGAATCCCTTTCTTATCATAGTAATCTAATAAAGGTTTTGTCTTAGATTCATAAATTTCCAGACGATTCTTCACTGATTCATATGTATCGTCTTGTCTTTGATATAACGTTCCTCCACATTTATCACAAATTCCTTCAACCAAAGGTTTTTTGAATTTTAAATGATATGTAGCATCACATTGTTTACAAACACGACGTTGTTCCATACGCTCAAAAAGAACATCGTTACTCGATAAAATATTGAAGACGGCATCTAGTTTAGTCCCCATCTCTTCTAATAAATTATCTAGTGCAATGGCTTGCGCCACTGTTCTTGGGTACCCATCCAGCAAGAAACTTTTCTCTGCATCATGCTTTGAAAGTCTAATCCTTACTATTTCATTCGTGATATCATCACTAACCAGGTTCCCGTCTTTGATATACTTCATTGCTTCAATACCGATTGGTTCGTTATTATTGAATGCATCTCTAAACATTTGTCCTGTTGAAATACTTGGCAACGCATAGTGTTCAACAATCTTTGCAGATTGACTACCTTTTCCAGCGCCAGGAGGACCCATCACTAAAATTTTCAAGTGAGTCCTTCCCTACTTAATGAAGCCGCTGTATTTTTGGTCTTGCGTTTGTGTTTTTATTTGTTTTGTAGTCTCGAGAGCAACCCCAACAACAATTAGTAAACTTGTTCCACCAACTTGAACATATGATGGTAAGTTAAAAATCATTGTAGCAAATATCGGTAATGATGCGATTAATACTAAATATGTTGCACCAACTATTGTAATTTTAATCAATAATCTTGAAATGTAGTTTTCTGTATCCACACCAGGTCTTACCCCAGGAACATACGCGTTTTGGTTTTGTAAGTTTTTCGCCATTTTATCTGGATTAATTTGCACGAATGCATAGAAGAATGCGAAAACAAAAATTAGTCCTACGTAAATAATGTATCCAAGTGGTCTTGTGTAAGTAAACATTTCTTTCATCCATAATCCTAAAGTAGTTCCTGTTAAGTTTGGTATAAAATTCATGATAGTAGTAGGAATACTTAATAGAGTAATGGCGAAGATTACTGGAATAACTCCTGCTGAGTTAATCTTTAAAGGAATATTTGAATCATTTTTCCCTTGGAATTTAGCTCCAGAAGGTCTATTTGAATATTGAATTGGTATTTTACGACTAGCAGATTGCATGATTGTAACAAAGAATATTACAAATACATATAGTAGAAGAACCAATGCGAAAGTTCCATAACTTCCCCAGTTTGATCCATCCGCAGTAATGTAACTTTGTACTAAACTAGCTACCATTCCTGGCATTCCAGATACGATCCCAGCCACGATAATCATTGATGTTCCATTTCCAACTCCACGTAATGTAATTTGATCAGATAGCCATAATAAGAATGCAGAACCTGCAGTCATAACGATTGCTAAATAAGTATATGTGAAGAAATTAGGGTTTGTTACACCAATGTCAAAAATTGAGTTACCAGTTAATCTAAATCCATAAGTCATTGCCAATGCTTGAATAAACGCAAGTGCAATAGCCATATATCTAGTTAATTGGTTGATTTTGTGTTTTCCTGCTTCTCCTTCTTCTTGCCATTCTTTTAATACTGGAATAATATCCATTTGTAATAATTGAACAACAATTGAAGCTGTGATGTAAGGTCCAATTCCGAGTGCGATGATTGAATAGTTTTTAAGTGCATTACCAGTAAATGCGTTAGCAATGTTTAAAAAACCACCATCTGCGCTGTCAAAGAATTGAGCGATTTGTTCTGGATTGATTAAGGGTATGTGAATATAAGTAGCTGTTTTGTAAATCAAAAATGCAAATAATGTGAAAAAAATCTTCTTCATTACATCTTTATTCTTTAATACCGCTATAATTTGTTCCAATTAAATCACCTCTGCATTTCCACCAACTGATTGGATCTTTTCTGTTGCTGATGCTGTAAATTTATGAGCTTTAACTGTTAATTTAACATCTAAATTACCATTACCTAAAATTTTAACACCAGACAATAATTTTCCAATTAAACCGTCTTGTAATAACAATTCAGGAGTAATTTCAGTTCCTTCAGCATATCTATTTAATTCATTAACATTTACAGTTGCATACTCAATTCTGTTGATGTTATTAAATCCTCTCTTTTTCAAACGTTTGAAAAATGGAGTTTGTCCACCTTCAAAACCAAGGCGTACACCACCACCTGAACGAGAGTTTTGTCCTTTGTGTCCACTTCCTGCAGTTTTACCTGTTCCACTACCTGTTCCACGTCCAACTCTCTTTTTCGAATGAGTAGACCCTTCATTAGGTTTTAAATTATGTAATTCCATACGGCACCTCCTACTTCTCAGTTACTGTCACTAGATGAGAAATGACGTTAATCATACCTCTAATAGTGGCAGAATCGGTTTTCACTACTGTTTTATGTAATCTAGTTAATCCTAATGCTTTCGCAGTTTTTACTTGGTTTTGTTTTCCCGCAATTAAACTTTTAACCAATGTAATATGTAGTTCTTTTGCCATTAGTTTAAAATCTCCGCTACAGATAACCCACGTGTGCGAGCTACTTGTTCTGCAGTTCTTAAATTTTCAATTGCGTTAAACGTTGCGCGAACAATATTAATTGGAGTAGATGATCCTAAAGATTTACTAAGGATATCTTCTACACCAGCTAACTCAAGTACTGCACGTACTGGTCCACCAGCGATAACTCCTGTTCCACCAACTGCAGGTCTTAAAAATACTTCTCCTGCTCCATAGTTTCCTGTGATTGCATGCGGGATTGTTGTTCCAAACATTGGAATTTTAACTAGATTTCTTTTTGCATCTTCTATTGCTTTTTTAATTGCATCTGGAACTTCTTGAGCTTTTCCTGTCCCAAATCCTACGTTACCTTTTCTATCTCCGACAACGACTAATGCGCTAAAACGGAATCGACGTCCACCTTTAACAACTTTAGTTACGCGGTTGATATTTACTACTCTTTCCTCGAACTGTTTTTCTTCTCTTTTACGACGAGGTCTTCTCTTATTATCTTTTTGCATTCGCTTACCTCCTTAGAATTCTAATCCTGCAACGCGTGCAGCTTCAGCTAATGCTTTAACTCTTCCGTGGTAAAGGTAACCACTTCTGTCGAATACAACACTTGTAACATTTTTTTCCAAAGCTCTCTCAGCAACTAGTTTTCCAATTGCAGTAGCGGCTTCGATATTTCCACCATTTGTAAATTTATTTCCTTTTTCTACAGTTGATGCGCTAACAAGAGTTACATTATTTACGTCATCAATTACTTGAGCGTAAATATGACTTGAAGAACGGAATACACTTAGACGTGGTCTAGATGGAGTACCTACTAATGTTCTTCTAATTCTAATGTGTCTTTTTTGACGCATACTGTTTCTAGATATCGTTTTTATCATTTTAATTCACTCCTAACTACTTTTTAGCAGTTTTTCCTTCTTTTCTACGTACTTGCTCATTTACGTAGCGGATACCTTTCCCTAGATACGGTTCAGGTGGGCGAACCCCTCTAATATTCGCAGAGAATTCACCAACTAATTGTTTGTCAATTCCTGAGATATTAATTAAAGTATTTTTTGGAACTTCAACGGTTAACCCGTCTGGAACTTCCATTTCAACTGGATGAGAATACCCTGCACTTAAAACCAATTTTCCATCAGTCATAACTGCTCTGTACCCAACACCAACCATTTGTAAATTTTTCTTAAACCCTTCCGATACTCCAACAACCATATTATTAATAAGTGCTCTTGTAGTACCATGAAGTGCTCTGTGGTTTTTAGAATCAGATGGTCTTTCAACCGTTAATTCATTTCCATCAATCAGTACTTTCATGTCAACATGAAATGTAAAATCTAAAGATCCTTTTGGACCTTGAACAGTAATAATTCCTTCGTTTACTGTTGCAGTTACACCTTGAGGTAGTGTAATTGGCTTATTCCCAATACGACTCATTTCTTATACCTCCTTATTTCTACCAAACGTACGCTAGGATTTCCCCGCCAACTTGTTGTTTGCGAGCTTCACGGTCAGTCATAATACCGTTTGAAGTTGAAATCACAGCTATTCCTAAACCATTTAATACTTTAGGAATCTCGTTTGATTTTGCATATACTCTAAGTCCTGGCTTAGAAATTCTTTTTAATCCTTTGATTACTCTTTCGTTTTGTAAATATTTCAACGTTACTCTAAGTGTGTTTTGAACATCACCTTTGATAACTTGAATACCCAAAACATAACCTTCTTTTTTCAACAGTTCTAAAACTTCTTTTTTAAGTTTAGATGCAGGCATATCAACAGTTTCATGTTTCATTTGATTTGCGTTTCTGATGCGTGTTAACATATCTGCAATAGGGTCTGTCATTACCATATATAAATGCCTCCTTCCAATTTACTTGGAATATTATTTTTTACCAACTTGCTTTTTTAACGCCTGGTATTTGTCCTAAATATGCTAATTCACGGAAACAAATACGGCATAACTTGAATTTTTTATAAACTGCGTGTGGTCTACCACAACGCTCACAACGAGTATAGTCCCTTACAGCGAACTTTGAACCACGTTGTTGTTTAACAATCATTGATTTCTTAGCCATAGTAGCCTCCTTATTTTTTGAACGGCATACCTAGTAGAGTCAATAACTCCAAAGCTTCTAGGTCTGTATTAGCCGTTGTTACAATAACAATGTCCATTCCTCTTACTCTATTCACTTTATCGTAGTTAATTTCAGGGAAAATCAATTGTTCTTTTACACCTAATGTATAGTTTCCTCTACCATCAAATGCTTTGTTTGAAACTCCTTGGAAGTCTCTAACACGTGGTAAAGCGATTGATACTAATTTATCTAAAAATTGATACATTCTCTCTCCACGTAATGTTACTTTACATCCAATTGGCATACCTTCTCTTAATTTATAAGTAGCAATTGATTTTTTTGCTTTTGTAATAATTGGCTTTTGCCCTGTTAACTGAGTTAATTCAGCAACTGCATCATCTAAAGCTTTGATGTTTGTAACAGCATCTCCAACACCCATGTTAACAACAATTTTTACTACTTTTGGTGCTTCCATTACAGAAGTATATTCAAATTTTTCAACCAAAGCAGAAACAATACTGTTGTTGTATTTTTCTTGTAAGCGATTCATGCTATAAAGCCTCCTTTCTGATTAGTCTAATACCTCACCAGATTTTTTAGAATATCTTACTTTTTTAGTAACTTCTTTCTTTTTAACAGTTTCAGTAACTGTTTTGTATCCAACTCTAGTAACTCCTGTTTTCTTTTCTGAAATCATGACATTTGAAACGTGAAATGGAGCTTCAAATTCTACAATTCCTCCATCAGGATTAGTTTGAGTAGGCTTAGCATGTTTCTTAACGATATTGACACCTTCAACGATTACTTTGTCAGTTTTAGGGAAAGTTTTTAATACTTTTCCTTCTTTACCAAGGTTTTTCCCGCTGATAACTTTTACAGTGTCTCCTTTTTTAATATTCATATTGACCTCCTACTACAATACTTCTGGAGCTAATGATACAATTTTCATAAAGCCTGCATCACGTAACTCTCTAGCTACTGGTCCGAAAATACGAGTCCCACGAGGGGATTTATCATCACGAACGATAACAGCAGCATTATCATCAAACTTAATATATGATCCGTCTACACGACGTACTTCTCTTTTTGTTCTAACGATTACAGCTCTAACAACTTCTCCTTTTTTAACCATTCCACCAGGAGTTGCTTGCTTAACTGTACAGACGATAATATCGCCGATACTAGCATATTTACGTCCAGTTCCACCCAAAACCTTAATTGTTAAGATTTCGCGAGCTCCAGAGTTATCTGCTACTTTCAATCTTGATTCTTGTTGAATCATACTAAGAACCTCCTTTTTTAAGCTCTCCTTAAATTACTACTTTTGTCTCTACGATTTCTAATAAACGAAATCTTTTTGATCTTGATAATGGACGAGTCTCAACTATTTTGACGACATCTCCAGTTTTTGCTTGATTAGTTTCATCATGTGCAGCAAATTTCTTAGATTGTTTAACACGTTTTCCATATAATGGATGTTTTTTATAAGTATCTACTAAGACAGTAATTGTTTTATCATTAACATCAGATACTACAACACCACTTAATACTCTTCTACTATTACGTTCCATAAAATTTCTCCTCTCGTCTTATTCAGCGCGCTCAGTAAGAACTGTCTTCATACGAGCAATCGCTTTCTTTACTTTACTAATACGAGCAGTGTTCTCTAATTGACCTGTTGCTTGTTGAAATCTTAGGTCAAACAATTCTTTTTTAAGATCAATAATTTCTTGATTGATTTTCGTAGTGTCCCATTCTCTAATATCTTTAGCTTGCATTAGAATCACCACTTTCTCGTTTTACGATTTTTGTTCTAACAGGTAATTTATGTGAAGCAAGTCTCAACGCTTCTCTTGCTACTGTTTCAGAAACTCCACCAATTTCAAATAAAATTACACCAACTTTTACTACTGCAACGAATCCATCTGGAGAACCTTTCCCAGATCCCATTCTGACCTCAAGAGGTTTAGCAGTTTTTGCTAAATGTGGGAATATTTTAATCCATACTTTCCCTTGACGTTTCATATATCTAGTCATAGCGATACGAGCAGCTTCGATTTGGCGATTGGTAACCCAAGCACCTTCTAAAGATTTTAATCCGTATTCACCAAAAGTGATTTCAGTACCACCTTTTGCTTTTCCTTCATATGAAACTCTGTGAGGGCGTCTATATTTTGTTCTTTTAGGTGTTAACATTATTGATTCCCTCCTCTTTTTTTAGCAGGTAGGATTTCACCTTTGTAAATCCATACTTTAATTCCTAATTTACCATAAGTAGTAGCTGCTTCAGAAGCTGCATAATCAATATCAGCGCGTAATGTATGTAATGGAACATTACCTTCGCTATATCCTTCACTTCTTGCCATTTCTGCTCCACCTAAACGTCCAGAAATTAATGTTTTACATCCTTGTGCACCTGATCTAATAGCTCTTTGAATAGCCATTTTTTGTACACGTCTAAAAGATGCTCTATTTTCAAGTTGTTCAGCCATACTATCTGCTACTAATTTCGCATCTAGTTCTGGTCTTTTAATCTCAACAACATTCAAGAAAACTTCTTTTTGTGTTAATTTTTGTAATTTAGCAACCACTTCATTTTTAACAACACCTTCACGTCCGATAACCATTCCTGGTTTTGCAGTATGAACTGTGATGATAATTCTGTTTTTGCTTCTTTCAATTTCGATTTGCGACACTGCTGCGTTTGCATAAAGTTCGCGTAATAAATCACGTACTCTAATATCTTCGTGTAATAAATCAGCAACATCGTTTTTATCAGCGTACCAACGAGAATCCCAATCTCTAATAATTCCTACTCGTAATCCGACTGGACTTACTTTTTGACCCATGTGATTCCCTCCTTTACTCTTTCTCTGCCACTACAACAGTAATATGGCTAGTTCTTTTCAAGATTTGTGATGCTCTACCTTGTGCTCTAGGTCTAAATCTTTTTAATGTAGGACCTTCTCCTACATATACTTCTTTAACAAATAGTTTTTCAACTTCCATGTTAAAGTTGTGATCTGCATTTGCTATTGCTGACATTAAAACTTTTTCAACAACTGGAGATGCAGCTTTTGGAGTTAATTTAAGTATTGCGATAGCTTCTCCGACTTTTTTACCTCTAATTAAATCGATAACTAATTTTACTTTTCGAGAAGATATGCGTACCATTTTTGCTTGTGCTCTAGCTTCCATAATAATCTCCTCTACTTTCTTTTAGCTTTCTTATCTTTTTTGTCGTGTCCACGATTAGTTCTAGTAGGAGAGAACTCTCCTAATTTGTGACCAACCATATCTTCTTGTACATAAACAGGAATATGTTCCTTTCCGTTATAGACAGCAATAGTATGCCCGATAAATACAGGGAATATTGTAGATCGACGTGACCAAGTTTGGATAACTTTTTTCTTACCCTCTTCATTCATTTTAATTACTTTGTTCATTAAGTGATCATCACAGAATGGACCTTTTTTAACTGAACGTGCCATGTATGAGTTCCTCCTTTCTATTTCTTACGTCTAACGATTAATTTGTCGCTAGCTTTTTTAGATTTTCTTGTTTTTAAACCAAGTGCTGGTTTACCCCAAGGTGTAACTGGATGTTTACGTCCAATTGGTTGACGTCCTTCTCCACCACCATGTGGATGGTCTACAGGGTTCATTACACTACCTCTTACAGTAGGTCTAACTCCCATATGGCGAGTTCTTCCTGCTTTACCGATGTTAACTAATTCATAATTTTCATTTCCTACTTCACCAATCGTTGCACGACAAGTTCCTAGTACTCTTCTTACTTCACCACTTGCTAGTCTTACTAAAACATATTTTTCTTCACGTCCTAAAATTTGTGCACTTGTTCCTGCAGAACGTACTAATTGCGCTCCCTTACCAGGTGATAATTCAATATTATGAACTACTGTCCCTACTGGAATTGTAACTAATGGTTTTGCATTCCCTATTTTAATGTCTGCACTTGGACCTGATTCAATCTCCATACCAACTTCTAAACCTTTCGGTGCGATAATATATCTTTTTTCACCATCTAAATAGTGAATCAATGCGATATTAGCAGTACGGTTTGGATCGTATTCTATTGTAGCGACTTTACCAATGATATTGTCTTTATTTCTTTTGAAATCGATAATACGGTATTTTCTTTTAGCTCCGCCACCTTGATGACGAACTGTTATTTTACCTTGGTTATTGCGGCCTGATTTTTTATTCAATTTGACTAATAGTGATTTTTCTGGTTTATCTGTTGTGATTTCAGCATAATCAAGACTAGTCATATTTCTTAAACCATTTGTCGTCGCTTTATACTTCTTCAAAGCCATAACGGTAACCTCCTTATAATTTACTATGCTGCAAAGATTTCAATTTTGTCACCGTCAGCTAATTTAACAATTGCTTTTGTGATGATTGGTTTGAAACCTGAGTGTTGTCCTACTCTTTTTTTCTTGCGAGGAGTAGTCATTTTATTTACTCTTATTACTTTTACGTCAAATAATTCTTCAATTGCTTTTGCAATCTCTACTTTGTTAGCTCTTTTATCTACACTAAATGTGTATTGATTTTCTTTTTCAACTAACAACATTGATTTTTCTGTAATGATAGGGCGTTTGATAATTTCACTTGCTAACATTATCCGAGCACCTCCTCATATAATTTTACTGCTTCAACAGTAGTAAGAACATTTTTGTATAACATTAGTTCGTATACACTTACGTGACTTACAGTTGATACTACGACACCAGGAATATTTCTTGCTGATAAAGAAACGAATTCATTATTTTCTGGTAAAACAACAATTGTTTTTCCTGCAAGATTAAGATTGTTTAATACTTCAACCATTCCTTTTGTTTTAACACTTTCTAACGATAGTGCGTCTAGTACTTTGAATGCATCATCTTTAACTTTTAAAGATAATACAGTTCTCAAAGCCAAACGACGAACTTTTTTATTAATTTTCATTGAGTAGTCTCTTGGTGTTGGTCCAAATACAACTCCCCCACCAACCCAGACAGGTGATCTACTAGAACCACTTCTAGCTCGTCCAGTTCCTTTTTGTTTCCAAGGTTTCTTACCACCACCAGATACTTCAGTACGGGTTTTGGTTTTATGTGTCCCTTGACGCATCGCAGCTCTTTGCGCTTTAACGACGTCGTGCAATACTTGTTGGTTTGGCTCAACAGCGAAAACCGAATCACTTAATTCAATTTCTCCAATGTTTTGCCCAGTTTGATTCAACAATGCAACTTTTGGCATCTTAAATCCTCCTTTCAGATAATAATTATTCTTGTGCGTCAGTAGCTTCAGTAACTACTGCAGCTTCTTCTACTTGTGCTTCTTCAGCTTGAACTAAAAAGTCAGCTGGATTTAAAGGTTCAATTGATGAAGTTTTCACTCCACGTTTAATAACTACTAGTCCTTTTTTAGGTCCAGGAATTGATCCTTTAACTAATAAAATATTTCTTTCTAAATCAACTTTAACTATTTCTAAGTTTTGAATAGTAACTGTTTCAACTCCCATGTGTCCAGGTAATTTTTTACCTTTAAATACACGGTTGGCATCGATTGATCCCATTGATCCAGGACGTCTATGATATCTCGAACCATGAGCCATTGGCCCACGTCCTTGATTATGACGTTTAATGCTTCCTTGGAATCCTTTACCTTTAGATGTCCCGGTTGCATCAACTATTTCTCCTTCTTCAAATATATTTACCCTAATCTCTTGACCTACTTCGAAATTGCTTAATTCTTGTCCTGCAATTTCTCTCAAGTAGCGCTTAGGCGTTGAATTAGATTTAGCAAAATGTCCTAACTCAGGTTTGTTTGCTAATTTAACTCTTTTTTCTTTGAATCCTAATTGGATAGCTTCATATCCATCATTTTCAACTGTTTTCTTTTGAAGAACAACGTTAGGTTCACAACTTACGATTGTAACTGGAATTAAGTTTCCATTTTCATTAAAAATCTGTGTCATTCCTATTTTTGTTCCTAAGATACCTTTGGCCATGAGTACACCTCCTATATTATTTTAAAATGATATCTACACCAGATGGTAAGTCTAAGTGCATTAAACTATCGATAGTAGCTGGAGTTGGATCCATTATATCGATTAGACGTTTATGAGTACGTCTCTCAAATTGTTCACGAGAAGTTTTATTAACGTGAACACTACGTAAAATCGTAAAGATTTCTGTTTCCGTTGGTAACGGGATTGGTCCAGAAATTTTAGCACCTGTTTTTTTAGCTGTTTCTACGATTTTTGCAGCAGATTGATCTAATAATCTGTGATCATAAGATTTCAATCTAATTCTAATTTTTTGATTTGCCATTGTTTGTCCTCCTTTCGCCTACATTAAATATAGACTAGCTCCGTGGAAATTACCTGATAACCTAAGACAACGCCTTTCGGTGTGTCAGCAACCTCCCACTTCGTAGCTCGACTCAGGCGTGAGTCTTTGCTATAATACCAAAAAAAAGATCTCAATGCAAGACCTTTTTTATTTTTCTTTTATTTTTTCTTTTCTTATATTATATATAGCCTATTTTTTTAACCCTTTAACGTATTTTTGAATGTAATGTTCAATGATAATAGCAACTAAAATTAATATGATTGTCCAAGCAAAAACATTGGCATATTCTAAATTTATGCGATTGAAGTACAATTCTCGTCCAATAGAAATTTGTGTTTGGGATAAATATTCAGCTACAACGAGAACTTTAATTGCCAGTCCTGTTGATTGTATCATTGCAGTTTTAAAATACGGCATAGCTAAAGGAAAATATACTAATCTTACAACAACGAAAGGACAATTATTACACTCTAAACTTAATACATCCAATAAGTCTTGATCTATGTTTTTGATTCCTTCTAATTCGGCTTGATATATAATTGGAAAAAGTAATAAAAATGAAATTAGATATAGACTAAATACATTTCCATATAAGATTAAAATGACAACAATAATCGATACCACTGGTAATGTTCTTAAAGTGGTTACAAGTGGTTTTAAAAATGCCTCAACTTGATAAAATACACCAGCAAGTAAACCTAAAATTAGTCCAGCGATTGACGCTGCTAATACGGATACCGCCAACCTTACTAGAGTGGTTAAAATAATGAAGTATGTTCGACCTTCTCCGAGTAAAATCAAAAGACTTTTCAAGACATTAGTTGGTGTAGGCATTAGAAATGGATTATCAACGTGGATAGCATATAATTGCCAAACAAATAGAATCAAAATAACGGAAAGAGTAGAAAGGGAACTGCTAATAAACTTACTTTGTTTTTTCATTACACTTACTCAATATAAAAACTATCCCCAGGTAATGCTCCACCAATTAGAGCTGGATTAAAATCTAAAATGTAGTTAAAATATAATTCCATAGCATCCCTTGATTCTTGTGCGTTTTTAAACTCTAAATGACTTCTTGGTATTGCCCCTATCAATACTGGTAGAGGGAATCCATATTCTAAATCAACTGCCATTTGTGCTATCGCAGCTGGATCTTGAAGAGCTTGTTCAATTGAATCTTCTACCATTTCTAAATAATCATGAACAACATCAAGATTCAAATCATTGTGAACAAATATTCCAGCCTGAGGATAAGAACTTTCACCAGTTAAAACTTCCCATTCACTTTGAATATCAATGATTTTGATATTTGGTACATTCGATGGCAATGATGCAACACTTAATACCGGTTCAGCCAGCAGTACAATTTTTGTATTATCAGCTGTCAAGGTAGCCAATGCAGTTCCAACACTATCCACATAAGTGATAGTAGGGGGATTTGCAAAATCATATGAATTAATAATGGTCTGAAGAATGATATCTGGTGTTGAATTTTGTCCAAATAGAATCAATTCTTTACCTTCCAAATCAGAAAAATTAAAATCAATATCCGCACCAGTTGCTAAGTAATAATTTCCCCATACAATAGTCCCAGCATAAGAATAATTAACGCCAGTAGAAATTAATTTTGCACCCAGATTCGTTGGCGCATAAATAATATTATGTGATCCACTCGCAAATGCTGCAATCAATGGGTCAGTCCCAGATACAATATCAATCGAGTATGAAACGTTATCTCCCAAAGAAGGTAGCGTACTCTCCATATATGTTTGAGCAAGTGCAGGAGAACCCAGTGGAATCATTATATTTAAATCCACTTTCTCTGGATTTTTCTTACACCCAACCAACAAGACTAGTATAGCAAACATAAAAAACAATCTTCTAAAAATTTTCAAATAAGACACCTACTTTACTTTGTATTTTATAAATATAGTAATATTATACAATTTATGATACAATTGAACCGTAACATAGGTTACAGGAGGTGACAATTTGAAAATAGAAGAATGCTCCCTTTTTCGTAATACAAACTTGGACTTATCAAAAATCCAAATAGAGCAATACCCAAGCGAATACACAATTGCAATTGAAAGTGATGTCAGTGAAAATATTGGAATCATCTTAGA
>JAFGXW010000096.1 GCA_016936415.1 Bacilli bacterium
AAAACAACTCATGAAGATGAAAAAAAAGCCTTATTAAAGCAAAAAAAGGCTTGATACAATTGTATCAAACCTATGCTTTTGAATTGGGTTGTATGACCTATTTTGATACAAATGCACACTCCTCTTGGTTTTTACGCACCCTTAAATTAATTAGCGTACCTTTATTAATATTCAACTTGCATCTTTTCTAATAACAATTCGCGATATTCAATATTCAATTTTTTCAGATCGTTATGTAACGCTCCAAAATACTTTCCTCTATTTAGCACAGTTAAATTTTCACTAAACGATATTATTCCAGCTAAAGAATTGCTTATTTTTTCTAAATTTAAAAATGTATAGTGATCATTCCAATCTTTACCAACTCCAGCCATTTTTGGCTGAATATTGTTTCCAGTGAGCCACTCAATATATTCTCCAATATTGAAATCTTCATTATCCGTTTTATATGATTTGCCACTATTATCAGCATACAAAACTAGTGCCCATTCTGTCGTTTCAAAACTACTTGTGTTAATTTTACCATATTGTATTTTGGGCTCAAATAATTTACTTATTGCCTCGTAATTCTTTTCAATAAGATTTTCTTTTTGCCGATTCTCTGCATTATCTTTCCACTCATATAGCTCTTTAGGAGTATATTCCTCATCACTAAAAATAGCGTCAATCAATCTATGATGATGTCTACATAACCAAATTCCATTACTTATATCTGTAATATCTTCATCCTTCATTGAAGATAGTGCTGGACGTGGCGTACGAGATGATTTTGAATGATCTTGTGGCTTTACAGCACCATAGATATGTGCGGCTTCTCCTATAATGACAAATTCGTTCTTTTCTTTTGGACCTAAAGTCACCTGATTACAATTTGGGTATGAGCAGATAAATCCTACTCTTGCACCTAATGCAATTCTCGTCTTTAAATCAAAATTTAACCTTTTATAAGTTTCTTTTTCTTCCCTTGAAAGAGATTGACCGTTTTTCTGTGCATTTTCTTCAATTGATTCACCATACGGATTATCTGATAGCCGATCTCCGAGACAATTAATAATTGCATTTTGATAATTTCCCATACAACCTCCATTTTTGAATATATAATATTCTTATCTTTACTTGCAACTTCTAAACTCTTATTACTAATAATTCATATATATCCGCTAATCATTTCATTATAATGTTTCTTATCAATTAATTTTGGATGATAGCTTAAATATTTGAAATAAGTATTTACACACACACATTTCAATATACAATATAAAAATAATTAAATTATACTTTAAATACTGAAACACTAATCAACACCTTGTCGATGTAAATAAGAATTGATTATTTCAATAAATCCAAAATTGAATAAACTAAATCGTCAATCTTTTCTAAATTATTAAACTGTAGGCAGTTTTCTTTTTGTGCAATTGTTTTTGCAGCCCCACCTGAAGCTATAATTGGTACCACTTGATTACCTTGATTTTTGGATATTTCATATTCTTCAAGAACACCGGGAGAATCAATCAGATTGTTATTCTTATCGTATTTTTGTCCACATAAAACAATCATTTTGCATGTGGGAGCAATCATATTACTTCTTAGTTTTGTGTATTGTTCCTTTCTTTTTTCAACGGATAAATTGACGTTATATGGGAAAGGAAACACCTTAACATTATCATTGAAATCATATCCCTTTTCTGTACATCCCTCAAATGCACCATTAATAACATAACTGCCTATCCCCTTCCCAAAACCCGTGAATATTTTATACCCTTCAACTATAAGTCTCTTAGATATTTTTTCAGCTAAATCACACACCTCTTGGTAATTAGTACTGTCTTTTTCTATTGCTCCACTGATAAGAATGTTCTTATTATTAACATGTTTTCTAATTCTTTCCAAAATTCCATTAATTTCATCATATGAATCTACTTCTATTAAATTAATACCATACTTGGTAATATCACTTTTAAATAATTGATATTTCCTTTTCTTGTACTTAAATTCATCATTAGTTTCTTTAGACTCTTGTTTTGGCTTTTCAAAAATCCAATAATGATCACGTCTATTGGCTTTATAAATGTTTTTAATTCTAGATAATACATAAGATATATTAATATCACTAAAACTGTAACCTATAAAAAGAAATGTCTTATTACTTAGACTAGCCTTGAAGTGAGCTAAAAACATTTCATGTGTATTGAAGTATTTCTCATAATCTGTTTTTGTTATAATTGCCCTGTTTGGGTTTGTATAGGTTCCGTGCATTTTGTAGATAAAAACCTTGGCATCACCTTGTTTTTGAGCCAAATTTTGTTCATCAGTATAGACTATTGTTTTAGTATTCCTGAATTCAAAAGTGTCTTCAATAAGTGAGTCATAATTAGTTGTCCAATACTGTGCTATTGGCAAAGATGACAATATTTTATGTGTTTCAGTAATCCCCATTTTATTGCTAAAGGTTGTTTTAATTTTGTCACTTAATGATTTGCGTTTTTTTACATTCTCTATATACTGAGCAAGTGTAGGTAAATCATTGATTTCTTTTTTCACATCAAGTTTTATTTTTTTCGCTTCTTCCTGCAATAAACCTGCCCAACTTGGATATCCCGCCAAAGAAGACAACCCTGAACCCAAAAAGATTGCTGCATTACAGTCCTTTATTTCGTGAGCATACTTTTTAATAAACTCATCTATCTTTGTTTTCTTAGTCATTTTTTTCTCCTCCCCAAACTATTGTTTAGGAATTTCTGCCCCTTAATGGTCTAGAGTGGTTATAATGCATCTCTTTACTTCTACTTCGATAAAATGCATTGTCAACTAGCGTCTTCAAAGCGGGAATATTATTTGATATCCTATCCCAGTTAACTACAGTTATTGAAACAATAGTATCGTCAGTAATTCCTGATTCAAAATTGTCTATAATCCGAATAGGCATGTTGGGATATAAATCTTCATATTCTTTTCTTGTTTTCACTGTAATCCAATTTCCATTTGGATTAATAATATCCCTTTCTGTGTCATCGCTTTTCCTACATGCTTGATTTATACTTGGCAAATTAACAACAATTATTCCCATTTTGGGATTATTATCTGTATTGAACATAGCTGCATGAATTTCCCAATCAATGTGTTTTCTTGTTTTAGTATTTTCACCACACAGTAAAATCATTACAGTTGCTTCTTTGATGTACTCATCGCGTATTATTTTTCTAACTTGTTCTGATGTTAGTCCAGTATCATCAATTTCATCTTCGTGCACCGAGTAATCATCAAAAATACTTTGCCATTTGTATGTATTGAAATTATATTCTTTCAAATCAATTAAGTGGTTTTTGTAATCTTGATCATCTTTATGGTAGTAACTAATAAAAACTTTATGTCTAGGAATTTGATATGACATTTTTTATTTACCTCGTTTCAGTTTGATAAGTGTAATAATCGTATGCACGGTTATACGCTTCATCAATATATTTGTTTGGGTTTCTTAAAAATGTAGATTCTGCTACGACAATACAATAATCTTTTCTATCCGTGTTACTTTCGTCAACGCCTAAATATCCTCTATATGTTTTAAAATCTTGAAATGAATCTTTCATGTTTCGCCATATTAGGCTAGGAAGCACATTCTGTCTCAAGTCTTTGCCTCCCTGATATCTATTATATGCCCAATTTGAATTTTCATTATACCCATTGAAATAAACTGATTTAGGTGATGAATAATCAATTTGCTTTTGAATAACGCATACAATTCCGTTTCTACCGGATGAACGATCTCTCCTTGTGTGATTTTCCAAAGAATACTTTATTTCCCAATCTACCCATCTACTTTGATTTACATTGGGAGAAATAACAACAACTGTTACAGTACTGTCAAAAATCATTGATCCGAGATATTGTTTCATAGTATTATCAGCAACATCGAGTGCCTTATAACCCATTTCACCTTTATAATATGACCCATTCCCTTTCAATGCTGTAATAATGTCATCTCTCGTACTAGCAGCATCGCTAAATTTGTAGCTTACAAATACTTTGTGTCCCATAGCCTTCTCCTTTATTTTTTGAATCTTCTCGAATGTCTTTCTGGAAATTTGTTATGTTCAAACTTAATAATCTGAAACTGTAGAATAATACCCACTATTATATTTACTACCCATTTCATCTTCTACTAAATGGTAATCTGTTAATCTTATATTCAGAAATATCATTTACCATTTCATACAATTTGATTTTACGTAAGTTCTCATCTTGTTCAATAAATCTAGTTAGAATTTGTTTTACATCATCATTCATTTTGTTCCCAAAATATACAGCTGATATGTTATATGCATTTATCTTTCTTGAATTCATACATTTTTTGTCATTTATTAGCGTAATTGATCTCCATTCATCTTCATATTTCCAAACGGTATTTTTAGTACATAATCCTTCAAAAAATAGTTTAAATAAGTCTTTTCTTCCTTGTTCTTCTATATTCTTTAAATCAATTCTATCTAAGATGTTTTGATCGATTGTAACTCGTCTTTCGCTATAATTTACTGGAAACAACATCATCTGCGAGTTCTCAATTTGATCTATGTAATCTGAAAAGTCATACTCAATGCAGATACCAGTGTGTGAAGAAGCATAATGCGACCACATTAAGGCATCATTAAAGCTTGTTGTGAAAGAAGCAATCCCAAATTTATCATCAATGAAGTTAAATATCTTTTTGTTAAAGTCTCCAACAGAATCATTTATTTTTTCTTCAGCCTGTTTGAATCCCGGTGCAATACCCGCAAATTTCGACATTTCTTTGAAATCTTCAATTCTGATATTCAATGGATCTACTTTAAGTTTAATTAAGTTGTCCTCACCGATATTATCTTGCATTTGTTTCATATCTAGTGCTAATTTATCTTTATCAATTTTACTTGCAATGAACGGTAAGAGCAAATCAGCAAACATTTCTGGTTCACCCATTACTTTTCTAGTAAATTCTATTATACCCTTGTTAATGTCAAAAGATTCCTGATTAACCACAATCTCTTCAGTAGTATCTAACATAAATAAGACGAATTTTTTGACATTGGGATGAATATCAATTTCTTCAAGTTCTAATCGTGCATCGTCCAAATTGAAGATCTTTGGATTGTTTTGCAACTCCTGCATTACATTTCCGATACCTTTTACTTCAGTAAATTGTCCTAATAATTCTCTGAAAAATGCATTTGTGCTCATACCGAAAACACAATCATACGGATCATTAAAGTAACTAGGTTTGTTATGAAAGATATATCTGTTCAGTAATGAGTCAATTCCAAACTGTTTCTTATGTAACAGATTCATTTTGATTTTATTTTTGCCGGACAAAAATAGGTGAACGGGAACATACCTATACAACTTGAAATCATTTTTTTTTAGTTGTAAGAATAATTGGTCTTTATAGTCTTGAAAATCACGATTATAAAAATCCTCAATAAAATCTTGTGTTTTAATAGTTACCCCTCTCCTTATACCGCAAATTAATAAAAAAAGGCCGCAATTCAGGAATTTCTATACCTAGAATCCGTGCCAGCCCTACCAGTCCCATTAAACGCAACTTGGTAATTATCTATGATATAATCCCCCTAGATATTCTCTTAAGTAAAATTATATCATAGATTCTTAATTATATAAATATGCATTAGTCAAAAAATCTACCCATTTTTCGATTGGTAGATTTCTTCTTTACTATACAGTTGTTTCTTTACCATTTTGAAACTGGAATGTTATGCTTGAATTTCGATGCACAGTTGCGCTTTCAACCAAGAGCATCCATACTCTCTCATCCCATTCATTAAGTATGTCTTCTAACTGATTAAAGTTTTCGATAAATGATTTCATCTTGAGTGCTTGTCCTTGCTTATCGCTTCGAAGTCTTATCATTTCTTTATGTTTTTCTATTAATTTATCGTAACGACTTGATAGTTCTTCATATTTCTTGTTGTAGTCATCAAGGTCATTGCTTGTCTTGGCGTTTTCTTTGACGAGTTTATTTACCAACTCAGATATAACGATGA
>JAFGXW010000097.1 GCA_016936415.1 Bacilli bacterium
GATTATTCTGATATTTCAGATAAAACCAAAGAAACCATTTTAGCACTTTGTGACGAAATGGGGTACGTGCCAAACTTGTTTGCACGTAGTTTGGTTACTCAAAAATCTTATACGATTGGAATAATATTTGAAGAAGTTGCTGGTGTTGGGTTACAACATCCGCTATTTTCTAAGATTTTAGAGAGTTTTAAAGGATTTGTTGAAGCTGCAGGGTATGATATTTTGTTCTTATCTAAAAACATGGGAAAAAAGAATGGATCATATTTAGAGCATTCAAAACGAAAACAAGTTGAAGCAGTACTTGTTTTATGTGGGGATTTTAATTCTCAAGAACTGAGAGATTTGTATCGTAGTAAAATTCCTACTATTGTTGTTGATTTTGGGTATGCAGGTGTAAAAAATATTACGTCAAATAATCAAGCTGGTGTGGAACAAGCAGTGAAGTATCTCAGTGATTTAGGGCATACTAAAATTGCAAATATTCATGGGGCAGATTATTTATATATTGGTAATTTACGAAGAGTTTTCTTTGAACAAGCGATGTCAAAATACAAGCTGGATTTTAGACCAGAGTATCTTGTGAATGGTGAGTATTTTTCAAAAGAAGATGGATTTAGAGCGATGAATGAAATTCTTCAGTTAGCAGTGCAACCTACTGCAATCTTCTGTGCGAGTGATATGCTTGCAATAGGAGCGCTTCAGGCCATTAACCAAGCTGGTAAAAAAGTTCCAGAAGATTATTCTATTATTGGATTTGACGGTATAGACATTGGGCAATTGATTACACCTAGGTTAACAACGATCAAGCAAGATACCATAAAAATGGGTCGCTTGGCAGCTACCCAAATACTAAAATTAATCGACGATAAGAACGCCCGAAGAATTGGTGAAACAATCACAGTAGATACCTATTTAATTACGGGTGAAACGACAAGAGTATTGAGGTGAAAGAAATGAAGCTAATCAAACATTTTGATTTTAAAAATGAAACGAAATTGAATCTCGATGAGTGGAATATAAGAGTTGGCGATAAGTGGGCTAATAACGAATTGCAACATTATGTAGATGATCAAGAAAATCTATATTTTGACAATGGTCTAGTAATTAACGCGACTTATGAAGATAACGTTTATCGTAGTTCTAGAATCGACACAAAAGGTAAGTTCTTTATGAAATATGGTAAAATTGAAGCTAGATTAAAATTTCCCAAAGGAATTGGAACTTGGCCAGCTTTTTGGATGTTAAGTGAAGATAACTTGTTTGGACATTGGCCAAACAGTGGTGAAATTGATATCGTAGAGCACGTTGGTAGAAATTTAGATGTTGTTTTCCTTTGTCTTCATACGGAGTCTCATAATCATCGCAAAGGAAGTGAGTACTTTACAGAGTACAAAGAAGATAGCTTGAGCGATGGGTTTCATACTTATGCGATTGTTTGGGATGAAACATCAATTACTTATTTGATTGATGATATTCAAAGAGCGAAATATGTGAAAGGTGAAAATGGGTTTGATCCAACTGAAAAAGGATGGCCATTTGATCAAAATTTCTATTTGATTTTGAATTTAGCAATTGGTGGTACGTTTGGTGGAGAAGTTGATTCTTCCGTATTCCCACAAAAATTTATCATTCAAGATATAAAAATATTTCAGTAATGAAAACGAAGTGATATAATAAAGAAGAAGTACTTTTGAAGGTAGATAGGAGAAACCATATGAAAATTTTGGTAACTGGTTTTGAACCTTTTTTGGACAATTTAGAAAATCCATCATATGAACTTTTGGGATTATTGCCAAAAAGTATTTATGGAAATGAAATTATCAAAGTCCCACTTCCAGTAGAATTTGATCGATGTTTTGAAGTCTTGAAACCATATATAGATCAACACAAACCTGGGATAATTTTAAATGTTGGACTCGCTGGAGGTAGAAAATCAATTTCACCAGAACGTGTAGCAATCAACGTGAATGATTCCATTAATCCAGATAATGTTGGATATTGTCCAGTAGATCAAGTCATTATTGAACATGGTGAGAATGCATACTTTTCAACGCTAGACATTAGAAATATTATCAATCGATTAGAACAAAAAAATATTCCTGTTCACTTGTCAAATAGTGCTGGAACTTACGTTTGTAATAATTTAATGTATCATGTGCTTCATTATGTTAAAACAAATCATTTAAACTGTAAGGCAGGATTTGTGCACGTTCCTTTCATGTCTGAACAGGTAAAAACTGATGATTATCAATCTTTACCTATTGCAGTCATATTAGAAGGAATCATCGACATTATTAAAGCCTGCTTATCATAGAAAGAGGGTTAATATGGAAGTTATAAATTTCACAGTCAAAGGGAGAAAAAAATTAAATTTAAGTGTTTTTAAAGTATTACCAGAAACAGATCCAAAAGCAGTCGTGCAAATATTTCACGGTATGGGAGAACACAAAAATCGTTACATTGATTTTGCAAAATTTTTAGCTAAAAACGGATATGCTGTATTTGCTCATGACCATCGAAAACACGGTGCTAGCGTAGAAAAACCAGAAGATGTAGGAATATTTACCGAAGATGATGTTTGGGAAAATGTTGTTGCTGATTGCAATGCAGTCAACAAAGAAATCAAGAAGGATTTTCCGAACTTACCGGTTATTGTACTTGGTCATTCTATGGGAAGTATCATTGCTAGAAAGTATATTTCAAAATTCAGTGAAACAATTGATTACGCGATTATTATGGGTACAATCCCTCCTATTTTTAAGGGAAAAGCATTTGCACCACTTACAATCAGTAAACTATTAAATCTATTCAATAAAAAGAATAAAAGAAGCAACTTTTTAGCAGAGCTATTAAATAAACCATTGAATAAAGAATATCAAATTAAGCGAACAAAATTTGATTGGCTAACCAATGATATACGAGTGGTTGATCATTATATTGATGATCCACTATGTGGTTATAGTTACACACCTAGATTTTATCTTGAATTTTTCAAATCATTGGTAGATATCAATACTGCAGATACCATTTTAAAAACCAAAGATATGCCAATCCTATTCATCAGCGGGAAAGATGACCCTGTAGGAGAAAAAGGTGAAGGTGTAATAGACGTTAGTAAATTATATAGTGGTTATGGATTCCAAAAATTAACCGTACAACTAATGGATAATAATCGCCATGAAATTTTGAATGAAGTGGATAAAGAAAAAACATATCAATATATTTTGAATTGGATGAATTCTCAGCTGAAATAAACATAAATATTTCATGACATTAGAGACATAAAACACAGAAGGGAAAACATCGTTTTTCCTTCTGTTTGTTTTGTTGATAGAGAAATAGTTATTATTTAAAGGTATTTAATGGTAAAATATATTTGTTAGGGAAAAGGAGGCAAAATTATGGAAGATATGAATGAAAAATTAGAAAAGACTTTACATAAAAATTACGCAAAGGTTCAGAAAAAAGAATTAGAAGTCTCAGAAACTACTGAAATACTTGCGAAGAATTTTGCATCAGAGGTGGCATTACTCGCTAAGCAACTAAAACAAGAAAGCACAGCTCACAAAGGTTCTGACAAAGACATTAAAAGTAAGTATAAAGATGAACTTGGGACGATCAAAGAAAGTCATCAATCACAACTTGACTCGATTACAAGCGAAATAAGCATTCAAGAATCAAAATATCAAAAAGAACTGGTTGATATCAAAGAAGCTCATTCCGCTGATTCGGAAAAGATCAATAAGGAAATCTCAAAAGTGAATAAAGAATTTCAAAAGCAATTAGATCTTCTGAAAAAGCAAAATGATAAAGACTTATCTTTGAATCAAGTAGAAATGGAACAAGCAAAAGAAAAAGCTACTTTAGAAATAAAGGAGCTTGAAGCTAAGTTTTCAGTTGAAAAAGAAAGATACGATGGAATAGTCGCTTCTTTGAATGCGGAGAAAAACGAAAAGATTGATAAGCTTTCAGAGTCATTAAATAAAAAAGTTGAAGCACTAACCCAAGAAATCCAAAATGAAGAAAACAAAATTGCGACAAAACTCGAAGAATCTGTACCAAAGTATCAAAAAGGGTTAGAAGCAATTGAAAAAGGAATTGATTTTGAACAAGATCAATATGATACAAAACTTGTTGCAATGAGATCTACGCTAGAATCTAAGATTGCTAGACATGAAAAATTCATGAATAAAAATATCAAAGATAACGATCAAAGAGCAGCCAAACAACATCGAAAAGAAATCATCGCTTTACAAAAAAATGGTGAGAAAGAACTCAAGTTATTAGCAATTGAGTTTGAAGAAAAAACCAAAGATACCGTTTTAAAACGAAAAGCATATATTAAGGAAAACTTTGAAAAAATTAATTTACTAAGTAAGAAAATCGTTGAGTATAGAGAAGAAAGATTATTTAAAATTTCCACAACAAAAGCAGAAGCATATAGTGAAATTGAAGATATTAAATTTGAATATTCAAAACTTCTATTAGAAGAACAACATAAATTTGATGAAATTATTCGTGATCATTCTAATAAATTGGCTGAATTAAATCGAAAACATAGTTTAATGTTTGAAGGAATCAATCATGCTAGAAATTTATTAAACCTTCAATTTGATAAAGCGAAAAAAATAGTTGATCAAAATAATTTTATTGAACTGAGTTATAAAAAGAAAGAATTAACCAGAAATGAACTTCAAATTGAATCTAAAAATGATAACGCAAAGTTAGAATTGAATTTAGCAATTGCTGAACTTGAATCTAACGCAAAATTTGCAAAAATGAAATTAATTCATGATATTGAACTGAATAAGCGCAATGAATTAATGGAACAATATAATATAGATTTAAACAGACAAGTTAGTGTGAATAAGAATCAATTGGCATATCAAGGTAAAGTTAGAGAGTTATTTGAAAGTAGAGCAAAGTTATTATTTGAGTATGATGATCTTGAAGTCAACAATCGATTTGATCTGAAAATAAAATTCATTCGCGACCAAATAGAAGTGTTGAGTAAAGATAAAGACAAAATCATTCAAAAAATAGAAGAAACGTTTAAAGATGAACAAGAATTATATGTGAATCAAAAAATGAAAATCTCGACTGAACTACAAGCAGAATTAACGGATTTCGAAACCAATGCTATCAAAGAATTAGATAGTCTGGTTGCAAAAAGAGATGCGCTTGATCCAAAAGAATTTAAAAAGGAAGCCAAAGAATTTGAACGCGTAATTACAGAAAAACGTGAAGAATTACGTTTGGGATTGGAAACGAGAAAAAATGCAATCTCACTAAAAACTTCATTGTTTGACATCGGGCTGGCACAAGTGAATTCTAAAAGAGAAAAATCCTTGGCTGATTATGATGCATTCTTTAACATTGAGTTAGGAAAGCTACAATCAGAGATTGAATATTTACAAGATACTCGTGACCAAGAAATTGCGGATTGTAAAGGACGTTATGCTAAAACCAATGAAGCTGCACAAGATTATTACAATCAAGCTTCGAAAACTTGTGACAATGCAATTAATGAAAGCAAAGAGTTTTTACAAGCTAGAGTTCAAAGTGAAAATAAATTCATTGAAAATGCAGAAAATCTAATAAGAAAACAAGAAACAGAACTCAAGTTACAATTAAAAGAATACATTGAAAATATGCAATTAGATAAACAAAATTCTGAAGAAAAATTAAATGAAAAAATCCGTATTGCTGATCAAGAATTAGCGGCAAAAGTGGATTCAGCAAAAGTTTTATTAGACAATGCAGAATTAGAATACGAAGCATTGGTTGAGAAACAAGTAGAAATCTTCGATAAGAAGAACGCTGATATTGAACGTGATTTTAGTGTTGAACTATCTAGAATCTCTACTCAATTTACTGAAAAAGAAAGTTTGAAGAGATCAAAAATCCTTGATATTGAACGCTTGATTGCAAATCAAGCAAGAAATCTTGAAAACTTGAAAAAGACTTTGAAGAGAGATTTTGAAATTGCATTATCAAAAGAACTTTCTGCTCTTGATCAAAGACTTGCGCAAGATTTAAAAACAATTTAATGATGAAAGGACTTCATGATGAAGTCCTTTTTTAAAAAATATACATCAAATAATTTAGTTCATTCTGTGCTATAATTTAGATAGGAGGTATTGATATGAAAGCAAACATTAAGACGGTTTCTTGGTTGGTATTTATCATCTTAATTGCTGTTATTTTAAGAGCGATATTTGAGTATGCTTTTGAATTCTTTTCATTGAAATACTCGGCTACTCAATTTATCACCTTATTAATTCGATTTACAATCACAGGAATTGCTGTGCTCATATGGATTGGTATTGTGATGAGAAGTGATTCAACACCATCTAAATTACCATGGTTGATTTTCCTTTCATTTGAACCATTTATTGGGCTTGCAATATTTTTAACTTTTGGTCGTAATTTCCGAAAGAGTTTAAGATATAAAGCACATCCCTTGATTAAAGATGGTGCATATTTGACAAGGGAACCAAAAACAAATTTTCGTGATGAATCATATTTGAGTATTGATTCTGAAATTACTGATATCTATAAAACAGCATATAATTTAACATCTCATCATGCATATATAAATGATTCAAAAGTTACTGTGTTGACGGATGGTGAAATGATGTTTCCTAGATTGATTGAAGAGTTAGAAAAAGCGCAAGAATTCATACTGATGGAATATTATATTATAAGAACAGACAAAATCGGAAAGAAAGTACTGAAAATCTTACAACAAAAAGCAAAAGAAGGTGTCGAAGTAAAACTATTATATGATGCAATCGGTAGTGTATTATTGAATAGGAGATTCATGAATGAACTTCGTGAAAGTGGCGTCGAAGTTGTAGCGAATGATAAAGTTTATTTTGGTCTTTTTAATACGAGAGTAAATTATCGAAATCATCGAAAAATTACAATAGTTGATTCTAAAGTAGCATTTACTGGAGGAATGAATTTAGGAGATGAGTATAACAATAAAAGTAAAAAATTCAAATATTTCAGAGATACTCATTTATTGGTTGAAGGACTAGCTGTTCATTCCTTAACTTCCTTGTTTTTTAGAGATTGGTATTATGCAAAACATGATTTTATCGATGATGAGAAATACTATCAAGCAAATAAAATCGATGAAAAAGGACTTGTTCAAATTATTCCATCTGGTCCTGATTTTCCGTATCCACCAATTCGAAATACATATGTAAAATTAATTAATAATGCAAAGAAATCAATCAAAATTATGACACCATATATTGCCCTTGACCAAGAAATGATGACTTCACTGATTACGGCAGCGTATGCGGGTGTAAAAGTAGATATCATTGTCCCTGGAACACCTGACAAAAAATCAATATATTTGGTAACACAATCCTTTTTTGAACCCTTGCTAGCCGCAGGAATTAAAGTATATAAATATCATAATACTTTTACCCATGCAAAGGTGCTAATCATGGATGATAAAATTGCTTCATGCGGAACATATAATCTAGACAATCGAAGTGCAAGAATCAATTTTGAAGTCACTGTTTTATTGAGTAATTCTGCAGTCTTAAAACTTGTTCAAGATTTTGCATTAGACCTCTCAAAGTCAAAAGAAGTTGTATACAATAAATGGAAGAAAAGGGGTCTTTATGATCGCTTGATACAAGGATTATTTAATCTATTTAGTCCACTTGTTTAATTGGATATTTAGGCGAATTCTCATAAATGAATCAAAAACATTGCATTCAGAGCCAGATGAATGCAATTTTTTTATTATTTAATTTGGTTAGATCAATGACTATGAATATTTTTTATCTTGTAATAAAAATCAAATTTGTGTAAAATCTTTAATAGGTATGACTACATTTGAGGTGAAAATTAATGAAAGCTATTGAAGTTAAAAATTTAAGAAAGACGTACAATGATATCGTCGCAGTAAACGATATTTCTTTCACAGTAGAAAAAAATTCATTTTTTGCTTTTTTAGGTCCAAACGGAGCTGGGAAAAGTACGACAATTAATATCATCGCAACATTGCTTGAAAAAAATCAGGGAAGCATCAAAGTTCTTGGATCTGAAGTTGGTATTGAAGATAATCAAATCAGAAAGAAAATCGGCGTTGTGTTTCAAAATTCGATGTTAGATGACTTATTAACTGTACAAGAAAACTTACAAGTTAGAGCTTCATTTTATAATATTTCAAAGACAGACTTGAATCATCGAATTAATGAAATTAACCATCTTTTGGAAATTCTACCATTTATCAAACAAAGATATGGTACGTTGAGTGGCGGACAAAAAAGAAAAGCAGATATCGCTCGAGCACTTTTGAACTGGCCAGAAGTCTTAATTTTGGATGAACCGACAACTGGATTAGATCCGAAAAGTAGAAAAGATATTTGGCAATTAATTGAGAAGTTGCGAAAAGAAAAAGAGATTACAATCTTTCTAACGACGCACTATATGGAAGAAGCAGTAGATGCGAATAAAGTCGTCATCATCAATGATGGGAACATTATTGCTGAAGGTTCAAGTGAAGAACTGCGTTTACAATATTCCAAAGATCGTGTAAAACTCATTCCAAAAGCAGGTTTAATAGAAGTGCTACAAGCAGATCTTGTTGAGTATTATATTGTGAATGATACAGTAAATGTTATCGTTGATAGTTGTTTTAACGGAATTGATTTTGTACAAAAATATAAGCGATATATCAAAGAATTTGAAATATTGCGAGGAAATATGGATGATGTATTCTTGAATATTACCGGAAGAAAGTTGGTGAGTGAATAATGAGTATTTTATTCCAACTGGTCATCAGAAATACAAGATTGTATTTACGAGATAAAGCAACTGTGTTTTTTAGTTTTTTATCCGTCATCATTATTATCTTAATGTATGTTTTGTTTTTAGGGAAAATGCAACAAGATAACTTAGCAGATAATTTTGCGGGAGTTGACGGAATCGATTGGTTAGTCAGTTCATGGATCATGGCTGGGATTGTTACTGTTTCTTCAGTTACTGTTCCATTAAGCGCAATTGGAACATTAATTAATGATAGATCAACTGGTGTGTTAAATGATTTTTATACTTCACCAGTAAATCGTAATTTATTGGCATTAAGTTATTTAATAAGTGCATGGTTTATCGCATTTATTATGGTAGGATTCAACTTCATTATCGGTCAAATCTATGTGTTGTCTACTGGTGGTGAGTTACTGGGGTTACTTCCGACTTTAAAGATGTTAGGTGCAATTATTATTTCAATCATGTCGTTTAGTAGCATGTTCTTTTACATTGCTTTATTTATGAAAACAGCAAATTCATTTAGTACTTTGGCTACACTGGTTGGTACGTTTATCGGATTTTTAGGGGGTATTTATATCCCAATCGGTGTTCTTGGGAAAAATGTCCAAGCAGTAATGAATGTATTGCCAAGTGCGCATAGTGTCACCTTGATTAGAAATATATATATGGAAGGTGCAATTGCCAAAGTCTTTGAACATGCACCACAAGAAGCATATGATTCCTATGCATATATTTATGGTCTTGAGGTTAACATTGGGGACTATACAATGTCATCTCTTGCTTTGGTATTAAGTTTGGTGGTTTTTGGATTGATTTTTTATGTATTAAGTGTGTGGAAATTATCAAAATCAAAATTGTAATAAAAATTCATAATATATTCATATCTATTGCGTATAATAGATTTGTGGAGGTGTCATAATGGGACTGTTTAATAAAAGAAAAAAAGTTGAAGTTGTTGAAGAAGTAGATTTACGAACAGATATTGAAAGAAAATTTGAAGAAACAGGACAAAAAGTTGGACAAAAAACAGGTGTTTTTGTTCAAAAAAGCGTAAATAAAATTAATGATGTTAAAGAAAAAATAAATGCTGATGGGACAATTGAAAAGGTCAAAGAGTTTGCCGTTAAAACGGAACAAACGGTTGATGAATTTGTTGAGAAAGCAACAACAAAAACCAAAGGTACAATCAATAAAGTAAAAGAGAAAGTAAGTAAAGATAAGAAGCAGGGATAATTTCCTGCTTTTTTTACAATGGTAGAATATATGGATATCGGACTTATCATTGATGTTCAACTTGCTGTTGAACAAGCATCATTGTTATTGGGAAAATATGGATTTTTGATTGTGATAGTTTTTGGAATTATGCATCCTTTATTCGAAAATCCTCTTAGTCTATTTAATTTGGCATTGGCAATTTCTTTGCTCGGGATTCCCATAGGATATTTGATTGTTTTCTTATCCAATGTGATTGGGATTATTTTGCTTTATTGGTTTGCGATGAAGTTCAACCAAAAATCGAATCATATACTGTTTCAAAAGGAAATATCTCAAAAATTACTTACTTGGATTAGAGAGACTAGTACCTGGAAACACATCATTGTAATTGGAGTACCATTCATTCCAACTTATCCAATAAAACTCGCAGTTCCGTTATCTAACATAGGATTTAAAAAGTATTGTTTCACATTGATTGGAGCGTATTTGTTTTTATTTTTTGGGAATACTTTAATGTATTTTGGAATTTTAGGATTTGTGACTGATAACATACCAAATAGTGTATCATTTTGTCTGATCTTGTTGTTTGTTATCTATCTATATTTTGGAAATAGATTATTCACAAAAGAAAAATTATTAGAGAAATAGTGTATTTTCTATGTAATTCAATGTTTTCGTTATATAATTATATTGGAGGTGGTACTATGTCTGATGAAATGAAAAAATATTACTTAGTACTAAGAAACATAGAGAAAGTCGAAGAAGATTATTACATTTTTGATTTTGATATGCCGAAAGACATCCAATACAGTGAAGGGCAATATGGCGTTTTTATGCATGTTGATAAACAAGTTGATGGCCGTAAAGTTAGAGCGTTTAGTGTAGCTTCTAGTACAAATGAAAATTCCTTTAAGATTGGAACGAAAATAGTTGATGCACCATCCGATTTCAAGGCGAAAATGCTTGAACTGAAACCTGGAGATCAAATGACATTTGATGGTCCAATGGGGTCATTCACCCTTGAAAAAAACTATCATGTAGTATTCATTGCTGGTGGGATTGGGATTACACCAATTAGAAGTATGATAAAGCAAATTGAACATATAAAATTACACAAAGCAGTTGAACTTGTTTATTCTGAACCAAGAGAAATGTATCCTTTTAAGGATGAATTTGATCAATTGAATTTTCTTGATAAGCAATATGTAAATACAATTGAAAATACAAAAATAGCTATCGCTGACGTGACAAAAAAATATTTAAATAGTGCATTTTATTACATTTCTGGAAGTCCATCTTTTGTAAGTGGAATTACAGAACAACTACGCGAGTATGGAATCGATACGTCACATATTAAGTTTGATCGTTTCAACGGTTATTAATTTCAGGAGTAATTGATCTATATTTAGAAAAACGAACGCGAATTATGAATTTTTGAGTGAAAAGAATTTATGGTGAACCAAGGTGATTTGGTTCACCTTTTTTTTGTGATTTTTCAATATAACTAATGGTAAA
>JAFGXW010000016.1 GCA_016936415.1 Bacilli bacterium
ATGGGAAGTACTGGTTTTTCCAAATATATTTGGGGTGGGGCAAAAGTGTTCATGAATAGCAAACCAAAATTAATGCCACTTGACATCGATCCGTATCATTATGACGAAATTTTTATTGGTACGCCTGTATGGGCCTGGACTTATAGTCCTGCGATTAAGACTTTACTGGAAGATAATTATTTTTCAGAAAAAAAGGTTTACTTTTTTTGCACACATGAAGGTGGATTAGGAAAGACGATAGATAAAGCAAAAACAATTATTGAGAAGAAGAATACATACGTGGGATCTATTGATTTTGAGAATGTTAAGAAGAATCCTAAGGAACAAATCATAAAGGCAATTAATTGGGTAAAAACATTGTAAAAAAAATATCTCTTTTTTCTATGCAAAAATGCAATGGTGGTATAATACAGTTGTGTGATATAATCACTCATTTAAAAGCAAAAGAAGAATGAATTTATAGGAGTTATTAAATGGGAAATATTTTACAAAAGGTCAGTTGGTTTATCAAAGAAGAATGGAAAATATATCTTTCCATGTTTTTTTTATTGCTCTTAATTTCTCTTGTTTCTTTAGCGCCTGCGAAAGCACTTGGATTAGCAATTGATACGATTGTTTCTGGAGAATTAACGAGGAGATCTTTGACAATACTTGTTCTTATCTTAATTGCATTGCCTCTATCTAGATATATCCTTAGCTTTATCTACAACTATCTTGTAAATAAAGAAGGACAAAAACTAGCTTTTACGTTACGAAAAAAGTACTTGTCACATTTATTCAGCATGGATTCTAGTTTTTATGAACGTTACCAAAAAGGGGATTTAATTGCTCGTGTAACCAATGACTTAGATTCTATTACAACTGCGGCAACTTCATTGTTAGAAGGAATCATTTTTAATGTTGGAGTGATTGTGTTTGCGATAGTGATTATGTCTTTCACAATTAGCTGGAAATTGACATTGATTTCGGTGACAATTATGCCAATTGCACTTACAGTTCTCAATATTATCCGTAATCAAAAGCGTAAATATATAAAAATTCACCGTGAAGTATATGCGGATATGACCGAAAAAGTATTAGAGTCTGTAGAAGGTCAAAAAGTGATTAGAGCATATGGACAAGAAGATAATGATTTATTAAAGCAATTCGATGCCATCGACAAAGATATAAACTCTTGGAGATATATTGTGCGATATGAAAACTGGTTTAATCCGTTGTTTGAAGTTGTTTATGGGATTTCCTATATTTTGGCGTTTGGTTTCGGAATTTTCTTTATCATTAATCAAGAAATGACACTTGGTGGCTTAATTACGTTTGTATCATATATTGGTCTACTTTATAATCCGATTATCTCAATATCTACTATTTTTTCACAAATTAATAATGCAAATATATCAGTGGATCGTTTTGATGAAATTATGAAGGAAGTGCCTATTGTGCACAATGAAACAGATTCCAAAAATATTATTCAGTTTGATACAATCGATTTTAGGAATGTAACATTTAAGTATCCTTTTGATAAATTTCCAGTAATCAAGAATATTAATGTCACCATTAAAAATGGTCAGACGATTGGAATTGTTGGACCAACTGGAGCAGGCAAGTCAACTTTAATCAGACAATTATTGAGAGAGTTCAATGTCACCGATGGCCAAATATTTATTGATAATATTTCAATCGAAGAATATGTCATTGAGGACATTAGAAATCTTGTAGGATACGTTCCGCAGGCACACATGATATTCAAAAGAGGTGTAGATGAAAATATTTTAATTGGAAATCCAAAAGCAAATATCGAAGAGTTAGACAAAGCAGTGAAATTAGCAGATTTTGAAAAAGACTTGTCGTTTTTACAATTCGGTATGCATACCATGGTCGGAGAATCTGGGTCAACCTTGTCTGGTGGACAAAAACAGCGTCTATCAATCGCAAGAGCACTGATTAAAAATCCAGAAATATTGATTCTTGATGATTCACTTAGCGCAGTAGATGCCAAAACAGAGGACACCATTATTGAGCATTTAAAAGCGTATCGACAAGGGAAAACCAATATTATAGTAGCACATCGTTTTTCTGCAGTAAGAGATGCAGATTTAATCATGGTTTTAGAGGGTGGGACTATCTCGCAAATGGGAACTCATAACGAATTAATTCGTAGCGATGGCTGGTATAAAAAACAATATATTCAACAGATGACGATGAAGTGATCAGATGAAAGCAATGAAAAAAGTATGGCGTTATGTCGCCAAATATAAAAAGCTTTTAACAATTACAATTACATCAATGCTAATTATTCAAACCCTCGGATTATTAGCTCCTCTTATTGTAAAAACAATATTAGATGATTATTTAATAGGTATTGAAAAACCTTGGTATGAAACAACAATTGACGATTACCAAGTACAATATAATGGAAAACATTACTCACAAGAATCTGAAAACACATCAGTCATCTCCATTGTCATATATCAAGGTAAGTACTATTTTGTAGAAGAATTGGTTGTTTCTGGAAATAGAGATTTAGAAGGCACATCTCTTTCTGTAATTGCACAAGATGGACAATCTTTTCAATATACAGCGACGCTGATGACGAAAGATGAAGTATTACAATTTTATCAGCCTTTTGTTACACCATTAATTATCATGATTGCATTGCTTGCGGCTCGTTTCTTTTTACAAATAATTTTCACATATATTCAAAGAATCTCTGCTTCAATGATTAATGTGAATATTGTTAGAGACGCTCGAAAAGATGCAGTTGCCTCCTTACAAAGAATGCCTATGACGTATTTTGATAAAGAACCAGCTGGGAAAATTGCCAATAGAATAATCAGTGATGTTGGTGGGATGATGAATCTGTTTTCTACGATTATGAACTTATTGGTCAATGCTACTTTAGCGGTTATATTTGCTTATATAGGTATGTTCTATTTGGATGTAAAATTAGCATTACTAACATTGATTGTTTTCCCAATTGTTTATGTTTGGTTAAAATTCTTTATGAAAAAACTTAAAACAATTGCTGTAAAAGTGAATGAACAAAATTCATTAATTACTGCGCAATTGAATGAAATTATTAATGGAATTTCGATTCTTCAAATATTTAATTTTAAATCTCAAACCGAAGAAACTTTTAATGATTTATCTGTTGATTTTATGCGTGAAAAATTAAAAGAAAATCGACTCCATTTAACAATTGGATGGAATATGATTCGATTGATAGGTGCACTCGTGACTGCGGTTATAGTTCTTTATTTTGGTATGGGGTATTTAAACATATATGGTTTTGTTGTAACTGCTGGATTAATTTATGCATACAACGATTATCTTTCAAGACTCATAGAACCAGTCGGTACTTTGTTTAGAGAGATTGGTAATTTACAACACGCAATGGTGAAAACAGAACGTATTTTTACAATTATTGATGGAGAACAAGAAGATGGTTCTTCTATAGATATCCCCCGATTTAAAGGGGAGGTTGTCTTTGATAATGTTTGGTTCTCATATCAAGAAGGAAGCCCAGTATTAAAGGGAATTGATTTAAAAATTGAACAAGGAGAAATGGTTGGTCTTGTAGGACATACAGGATCAGGAAAATCATCACTAATGAGTCTCCTGCTGCGTTTCTATGATTTAAAGAGTACTGATTTGGGTCACATTTTTGTGGATGGTGTAGAGATTATAACTCATTCAAAAAGAACATTTAGAAAACATGTTGGTATTATCTTACAAGATCCCGTACTTTTGAAAGGAACTATAGCGGATAATATTCGTTTTGGAAAGATGAATATTTCAGACCAAGAAGTAGAGGAGGTATTGAGAAGTATCGGTGGTTCTCCTTTAATTGATAAGTTTGATGATGGTATTTTACAGCATGTTACTCGAGGTGGTTCTAATTTAAGTGTGGGCGAAAAACAGATTATTTCATTTGCTCGTGCTGTTGTTCATAACCCTGCGATTTTGGTTATGGACGAAGCAACTGCAAACATTGATACGGAAACAGAAACAATGATTCAAACCGCCCTAGATGCCGTGAAAAGGGGTAGAACAATGATCGTCATTGCACATCGTTTGTCTACCATCAAAAACGCAGATAAAATTGTTGTCTTAGAAAATGGAATCAAAGTTGAAGAAGGAACGCATCAACAACTTTTAAGTAATAACTTAGTATACGCAAATATTTACCGTTCACAAATTAAAGTATCTGATTTAGAATAGTTTTTAGTATAGTATTCTACTTCATGATATGAGAATAGGAGAAGATATTATGATATATATTATCTCAGGTATTGCAAAATCGGGAAAAACATACATTGCCAAAGAACTTACAAAGAGATATCATATCCCATATTTTAGTACGGACTACATTATGATGATGTTAGCCAAAGGGAATGAGAACTTAAAAATTGATGTTGATGCTTGTGATCATACAGTTTCCCAAAAATTAGAGCCTTATATTTATGCGTTAATCAGCACCATGGTACATAATAAAATTGATTATGTGGTGGAAGGTGTACATTTTAATCCAGATTTTGGGGCAAAACTAATAGAAGAGTTCAAGGGAAAAGTGAAAATCATTTATTTAGGGTAC
>JAFGXW010000098.1 GCA_016936415.1 Bacilli bacterium
AGTGGGGGAGTGTTCACTTTGTTATTGTATGAAACTTTGGCTTATTCATTCTTCTATTGATTTGTCTCCAGTATAGAGCAAATAAATAATGTAACAAGTAATTAAGAATGTTATAAATCCATTACTAAGATCCACAAGATATCCTAATCCATCTCTCGACCAAATCAGGCTATAAACTGTTATGTCTATATTGAGTAGTTCTAATCCTAGAGCATTTCCTAACATTTCAAATATAAGAGCAATCAAAAGCGTACCGGCTATAAATCCTATAACACCTAGAATCAAAGTGAATCGATATTTTTTTGCAAATCGAACTACAATTATACTTACATTAGAAACGATTAGAGAGAATAATACAAATCCAATATTCATTTTTATCGCTTCCATTATTTCATTGCTATTAGCTTCATATAAACCACTATTGGGAACAATGATTGCAACAAGTAACATTGAGAAAGAGACAACCATCACATATATTATTACTCTTTTATAGGCATTAATTATTTCTCTTAGAATCATTGTGTTATTCTTCTCACTATATCCCTCTTGAATTAGATTCCTTTTACGTGCTTCATTTTGAAATCTATAAGATGCTAAAATTACAATTGGAATTGGTAACAATAACACAAAGTAAAAGACTTGATAAACGTAGGGATATCCGCCTGCGTTATTCAATAACATATAAGGCCAAAGAAACAAAATACTCTTCTTTTCACTTCCGTAGTTATTTACAAAATAGAATGTTTTTGATACGAATTTTATTGTTGGATATAATAAGTTAACTAAGGCAAAAAAACCTGCGAATATCCAGTCCTTGTTTTTCCTAATAAATGACATAACTTTTCCTCCTACACTTCAAAGTAAAATAGTTCTTCAAATTTTTTGTCCAATGCGATACATAATAACAAGGCTAATTTAGCTGAAGGGTTGAATTGTGCTTTTTCTATAGAGTTTATGGTTTGGCGTGATGCTCCAACCAATTTTGATAGATCTAATTGTGTGATGTTTTTTTCTGCGCGTGCTACCTTTATTCTATTATGTAATACTAATTGATTGTTTTTCTTCATTTCACATCACTCCAAAGCTTGAGATGTAAACAATTAGATTTGCTATGAACAATAATGTTAAAACAGCAATAAAGATTACATAAATTTTCTTTTCTGGAATCTTAATATATTGGAATACACTAAATGCTATTAATTGTGATATAACAATTAATACATAATCATATATTAACTCGCCATGTACTAAGTTCCATATGATTAGAAATAGAACAGTCACTAGCATCATTCCTAGACCGATTAATGTTCCTGTTGTTAAAACAGCAATATAACGCTCATCCTTTTTCTCGTTTTGTGCTTTTTGTAAAATCTTTTCTTTATTCATAACACACCTCTTTTCAAAATAAGTATAGCAATCATTTTATATAATGTCAAGTATTAGCGACATTTAGACAAGTATTAGCGATATAATGTTTGATAGTTATGTCGAGATAAAGAGATCTAGTTTTTGGTAAAGTATACCATCTCCACCATTTGATACCGTTACCGATAAATTTGAAGTGTTATGTACTTTACAAGAATTCTTGATTTTTGTTTTGCGGGGTTAGTCTTAATCTCAAAAGTAGATGCTGAAAGTTTTTGTTATTTAGATATAATATTTTGCAACTTACAGTAACACTTATAATAATTTATTTAATTATAGTATAATGGATATAGAATAAGGAGATGAGATTATGAAAAGGAAGACATATCTAATTTTAATGTTATTTCTCTTTTTAACATTATCTTCATGTCAAAAAGAAGAGGCAATACCTACAATAATACGTGAAGGACGTCAAGTAGCTGAATCATTTGATGATAACTTTATCATTATACTTTACTCTGAAAAGGATAGTTATAGTAATCTAGAAGAAGTTAATTTATGGGGAACGATACAATATATTGGTTCAGAGGACTCGATTGATATATATTCAGGTGAGCCTTATGCAGGGTTTGATGTGGAAAGTGAAGGTGTTATGTTCATTTCATTTTTTCGTTTAACCCTACTCAAAACAACAACTTTAAATAAAGGTGAAGTATATGAGTTTCCTTTGCGAAAATCTGGTGGATTTAGCGAGGATGCTGAAGATGCTGATTTTTGGCGAGATTTTTACACGGAAGAGAGAATGCTATTTCCGATAGGAGAATACCAAGTGACATTTTACACAGATTTCTATACGGATAATGATACAGATATAACACTAAGTACAGAGTATCAGTTCGAAGTAGAGTGATATAAACCAAAGGATTTTCTAACTTGAGAATCCTTTTTCGTTGCATTTTATACAATTCACTTCTAAACATGAGACTTATGGTCTTTATCTAATAGTTGGAGATATAGGGTTATCCATCACTCGAAATTTGCTAACATTACTGAAAATCAATTTGATAGTTAAACTCCCATTTTATTGCGAAAAATGGGCATTATCATGAAATTTTATGTAAAAAACTTTGAAATTAAAAGTAATTTATAAAAAAATAACAATATTGCTTGCCAAATGGTAGTAAAAAAGGGTAATATATCTAACGATACACTTATAATATTTACATAAAGGTGGCTAAAAAATGATTCAATTATTAAGTACTGCCGAAGCTACTACTACCTATGAGGCTTTATTGTTACTTGCATTTATTCTAATGTTAGGTTTGTTTGCTGGAAGATGGTTTGAGAAAATTAAACTCCCACATATTACAGGATATATTTCTATGGGGGTTTTACTAGGTATTATTCTGACATTATTTGGGATAGGGTTTCTCATTGATAGTCTTGTTGTAATCTCTAGTGTTGCGCTAGGATTCATTGCTTATGGGATAGGATCTGAGTTGCGATTTAATAAACTTAAGAAGAGCGGAAAAGAAGTAGTAGTAATCACTGTTATCCAGGCTTTTATGGCTGCTGTTTTTACAATTTTTGGATTGCTTGTTATCAAAGTGGATTTGCCAATTGCTTTGGTTTTAGGTGCAATCGCTACAGCAACTGCTCCAGCACCAATTATGTTACTCACCAGAAAATATCGATGTAAGGGAGAACTTACGGACGTCTTATTACCAATTGTAGGGTTGGATGATGCAGTTGGGATAGTCTTATTTGGTGTATTACTCTCAATTTCAACTTCACTTCGTGATGGAGTTGGACTTTCTATTAATGAAATGTTATTGGGACCAACATTTGAACTATTGAATTCAATTGTCGTTGGACTAGTTGTTGGGATTGTTGTTTCTGTGATTGTTAATTTGGTTAATTCAAAAGATTATCAAAAAGAAGAAATATTTTTAGGAATTTCAATATTTGCAGTTTTTGTTACTGTTGCGTTATCAAATATGGGAATTCATTTCGGAGATTATCAAGTTCATTTATCACCGATTTTAACACCTATGATTATGGGTGTAACAATTACAAACAGTATTTCAGTGGTTAGATCACAAGACATGTTGGTAGTTGTGGAGAAATTTACCAATCCGATTATGATAGTTTTCTTCACCTTAGCGGGAGCTGAACTTGTTGTTGCTTTTGTGAGTCACAAAGAAGCAGATTTTTTAGCTATTGCTGGAATTACAGGTATTTATGTTGTATTTAGAGCAATTGGCAAGATACTGGGTTCTAATGTTGGATCAAGAATGATGAAGTCACATCCAAATGTGAGAAAATATTTAGGAATTTGCTTGCTTCCTCAAGCCGGAGTTGCTTTAGGGATGGCATATCAAGCTAGAACTGATTTTGGAGAAGAAGGTATTACTATATTGATTGTTGTGCTGATTGCCACATTGGTATATGAATTATTCGGTCCAATTGGTGTGAAATATTCTTTGTTCAAATCAAATGAAATGGAAGTTTAGGAGTCAGAATTTATGACTCCTTTTTTTTAAAAAATAGATAGAAATATTATGATTTTCCTATTTTTTATAAGGGATTTCATATGATGTGGTTGATTCTTGTTTTTAAGTAAAAAAATCTTTTTCTTGATAATCATTTGAATATTAAATTATAATAATGGATATATATGAATCGATACAATAAATTTAATATTTAAAAAATAAAAGAAGAGGTGATAAGATGTTCTGTAGTAATTGTGGTGCTAAGTTAGAAAATGATGAAAAGTTTTGTCCTTCATGTGGGACAGAAAATCAAAGCAATGAAAAAAACTTTACAGCTCCGAAGCCATTTGAAACAAACAGTGTGGATGAAAGTAAAAATTTTCAGTATCAGAAATCTAGTTTCAAAGGCAAACAAATGTCAACAGGTACAAGCGGTAGCATTAGTTTTGGAAACAAAGAGAAAAAGAAAAAAAGTTTTCTTGGTCGAATTCTTAAATTAGTAATTATTGTCGCTGTAGTTATTTTTCTAATCACTTGGATTTTTGGTGATAGTGCGCCAGTTTATGACATTGCATTTTCGAATGAAATTGATGTAGATTATAATCCGATAAATCCTACGAAGGATTTTCTAATTATGGATCAGGATATTTATGTGACCTATTCTACAAGAGATTTAGAGATAGGTACTACAGTATATGCAAAGTGGTATTTTAAAGATAGTAATGATGAATGGTATTTATTTTCTACTCAACAATTTGATACATTATATGAAGAACAAGTAGGCTTTTTTATGCAAAGTGATACGAACGGTTGGGATATTGGTGATTATGAAGTCCGTTTCGAAGTAGATGGAGAAGTAATTGCAACAGGTAGCTTTAATGTTAAATAAAAGAGTCTTCGGACTCTTTTTAAATTGAAAAGATGTAATCCTTGTTAAAGATTACATCTCAATTCATATCTGGTTACAATGGTGGACTTTTTCCTCAAATTCCAGTGTAGTATTTATAATATAAAATAGAACCAACAATTACATATGCAAATCCTGAAATAAAAATTGTTCTATGTGCAATTGCATCGTTTTTGTCTTTTAAGTACATTGCTTCTAAGAGGGTTGTAGTTAATCGAACTCCCCTTATTTTTGCGATTACGTATAAGACACAATATTCAATTAATTCGTATAAACCAACGGTTGATAAAAATACGATCCAACCAAATAAGACCATAACAACACCGGTTACCATAATTCCATCCATGACACTTTTTAGTGTTGTATGTTCCTGAAATATGATGATTAATGTTGAAAAGTATGCTCCAACAAATAACTCGATAAAGATTAAAATAATATATTCCTTTATCCTGCTATCTTTCATAAAATCACCTCGCACAATTTATTATATCATTATTGATCGTTAATTGTATAACTTATTCTTTTGAATTTTCTTCCGTTTAAAGTAAAAGTGATTTGTCGAGTTGAAGGGAAAAATGTTACTACTAAAGTCAAAATCAATCACAATCCTATTTTGATTAACAAAAATTATATTAAATAATAGATATAGATTCTTTCGTTCAGGAGTAGCATATTCAAACTTAATTGTGATTAGTTAAAAATTAAATAAATCTTACAACTGTGATTTTATATTGAATGAAGACAATATTGTTCATATAATGGTGTTACTATCATCGAGAAAAGTATGCGTCAATGAACGATTGTTTGCCACAGTGTTGAGATGATTTCGATATTGAAATAACATTAAACTCCAGCTAGCTTGCAATGAAAGGGGAGACATCATTTTGGATGAAAAGAATAGAAGAAAAATATTAGTGGTTGATGATAACAATATTAGCAGAAGAGTTATGTGTCAAATATTAAAAGGAATGCATATCAATGTTGAAGAAGCCAAAAATGGTTATGAAGCAATTGATATGATTAAAAAAGATAATTTCGATATGATCTTTATGGACATTTTCATGCCCTTGATGGATGGATATGAAACAAGTCTGAAGATAAGAGATTTGGGTGGAACAAAAGGAAACATTCCCATTATTGCTGTAACTGGTGAAGATTTAGAATTTACGGAGAGAAAAATAGTTGAATATAAGATCAATGATGTATTGGCCAAGCCTTTCAGGAAAGAAGATTTAGAAAAGTTATTTGAAAAAAGTTTCGATATAGAAAATAGTTACAATGATGTTCAAACTGAGAATTTACCTATTTTTAATCAGGGTGACTTTGAACTATTTTATGAGGATAAAAAATTTAGAAAAGAAATACTTACTACATTTTTTGGAGATCAACACAAAGATTTGGAAAAAATATCCAAAGCATTCAAAGAAGCTGATTGTGAATCTATTCATGACGCTCTTCACTATATGAAAGGTTCATTCACTTATTTGAAGGCTGAGAGAATTCTAGACTTGACAGAAAGGATATTAGATTTCACATATCGTAATGAGTTGAATGAAACATTATTGTTAGAAAAACAACTCATGCTCAATTACAGTTTATTATTAAAAGAATTGTTAAATTACTATAAAACTTTATAAAAAAACTTCCATACAGATCAATTGTATGGAAGTTTTTTTGTTTACATGTACAAGAATACTAATATCACCACAACAGGAGCATGAATTCACTCTTGTCACTTTGTTAGAACAAATGAACGATATACCCTATCAATCCGCCAATCACAACAAGATAGGCTGGATTGATTTTATATTTATATAACATTATAAAACTAGCGATCATTACAATCATAGTAAGTATATCCGTTACTGCACTACTGAACATATAATAAAGGACCACAATCATTAACCCCAAAGAGGCAATGATTACACCATTTAAAAATTGGCGTAAGTATACATTCTTTTGCATCACTGGTAAAAATTTGTGCAATAGTCCAACAAACAAGAATGAAGGCAAGAAGATACCCAATGTACCAAGTAATGCTCCAGTGACCCCACCAAGTATGTATCCGATAAATGTTGCGGTGGTGAATAGTGGTCCAGGAGTCAATTGTCCGACTGCAATTGCATCAAGTAATTGTGCATTACTAATTAATCCTAAACGTTCAACAAAGTCACTTTCAATAAAAACAAGCAACACATATCCTCCACCATAAAGAATTGATCCAATTTTTAAAAAATTTAGAAATATCTTTCTTAATGTTTCTGTATCAGCAGCCAATAGAAACAAAGGAAAAGCTATACTCATTACTTTTTTTGTTTGAAATAAGTGAATACTTAGAACAACAATTCCACCAATCAACATGACAATCAATTCATGAACGCCCAGAAATGATAATGCAACAATTAACAATAATATACCTATCATCCATTTTTCATTGATTGCTTTTTTCCATAAACGGATAAGAGCAAGCAAAATCACACTAAAAATAATTGGCTTTATTCCATATAAAACATGGAATATTGCTGGTAGTTCCCCATATTTAACATATAAAAGAGCAAATGAAAGAACCATTAGTAGGGGAGGAGTGACGAATGCTACTCCACCTAATATCATTCCTAAGATACTCCTCTTCTTAAACTAAGAAGAATCACGAGTTCTGTTGAATTCGGTCCAGGAATAATATTGGTTACTGCAACCATATCTAAAAATTCTTGTTTACTTACCCAAGAACGTTTTTCAATTAATTCTTGTTCCATCATACCTACGTGGGCCGCAGGACCACCAAAGGCAGTGAACCCCATTTTTAAAAAAACAAAAAAGACTTCTTTATAAGTTGATATATGCATCATTGTCACACCCTTAATTTAGTTAAACCTAGTATACCATATTAGGAGAAAGTAATAAATTAATTAGTCTAGCGGACTGTTTTATCAAAATGAGATTCATTTGGAATAATGGATATGACATTTTGAGCGCTCTAGAAGGAAAGAAATAATTGTGAGTTCTTGTTTAAACAATTGTAATTTGATATAATTAATAATTATAATAAACATTTGCGTATCAGGAGGTTACTATGGAAAAAGTTTTACTCATTGAAGATAATACTATTGTCAGTAAAACAATTGAGCGAAAATTAATTATGAATGGTTTTCAAGTAGATTGTTGTTTTTCAGCTGAAGATGCGCTGATTGAAATTAATAAGCACCATTATGATATTGTTGTACTTGATTTAAATTTACCAAAAATGAGTGGATATTCTTTTTTGCAAATTTTGAGAAAGAAATCAGATATTCCTGTAATAATTAATACTTCTTATGCAGATGTTAAATCTAGAGTTAAGCTGATTAATATCGGAGCAAATGATTTTATTGAAAAATCGTTTGAACCAGATGAAATAATTGAAAGCATTAAGATAATATTAGAAGATCGTTTAAAACAAAAAGAATCAACTAAAATACTTCAGTTTAAAGATTTACAAATAGATTTGTTTAATCGAACTGTGAAAAAAAGCAATGAGGTCTTAGAGTTAACCAATAAAGAGTTCGACATTTTAAAAATGTTGATTGACAATCCAGACAGGGCATTTTCTAGAAAGCAATTATATCTTGTTGTTTGGGGAGAAGAGTATGATGAGTCTGTGGATAATACAATAAATGTTCATATTAAAAGATTGAGAAACAAGATAGAAATTGATCCTAAAAATCCTGATGTGATTGGAACAGTGTATGCATTTGGGTATAGACTAGGTGAAGAATTTGCGTCACAATTAAGAAAAGCAAAATAGAAGTGAAATTCAATAAAGAAAAAATGTTGTCAGACACTACGTTTAATGTGTTTTTCAACATTTTTTAATGGGTTTCATATGAATGATAAAAGTATACTCTTATCGTCAAGTTTGGTTATCGTCATATCAATATCAATAAAATCATTTTTCTACTTTGTCACACGTGTTATAATGAAGATATCATTTGTTTTAGGAGGTTTCATATGAATAAGCGACTAACGTTTAAAGAAATACTACTCTATGGGTTCCTTTTTAGTATTTTTGTTGCCAGTGTTATTTTTTTAGTAACGATTAAAGAAGAAAACCTTCCTGAATTTTATATTGGAAATCAAGAAGCAAAAGTAGACCCGGATGTAATTAGAGTTGGGATACTTTCAAATCAGGGGTATGAAGAAGTTTATAATAGTTGGAATGATACTGCAATCTACCTTGGTGAGAAAATTATCAATCATACATTTGAAATCGTACCTTTACATTTTGATGATGTAACCAACGCAGTGGAAAATCTCGAAGTTGATTTTATTTTAGTAAATCCTTCCATTTATATTGATCTAGAACTTCATTATGGAGTAAATTCTATTGCTACAATTCAAAAAGAATATAGTAATGTCGAAACATCATTTTTTGGTAGTGTAATCTTTACTAGAAGTGATCGAGACGACATTAGTTCGTTAGATGATGTTTTTGGAAACACGTTAATTGCCGTAGATGAACTTTCTTTTGGTGGATATCAAATGGCTTTGAAAGAGTTTGAAAACAATGGTATAAATCCAGAAACTGATTTTGCTTCAATTTCATTTGCAGGAACGCATGAATTGGTTGTAGAAGGAGTATTGAATGGTGCTTACGATATAGGGACAGTTAGAACTGGAACGCTTGAGAGAATGATTGCGGATGGGTTGATAGATACAGCGGATTTTAAAGTATTAAATTTAAGTTCGGTAATTACGTATTACTATCTTTCCACACAAGTTTACCCAGAATGGCCAATCGCAAAGACAAATCATATATCTGATGAACTTGGTAAAGAAGTATCACTTGCTCTAATGGAATTAGATGCTACGAGTAATGCAGTGGTATCTAGTGGAATTTCAGGATGGACAATTCCTCAAAACTATCAAGATGTACATACAACTTTAAGAGCATTAACGTTACCACCGTATGAGAACTTTGGAAAAGTTACTTTTCATAATACAATTTTTCAAAATCGATTCTTTTTGCTGATTATTGTCGTTTCTATGTTCGTTATTGCTTCGTTTATGTTATGGGTAATTCATACACGAGCAGCTTTAATTGAACTAACCAAAAAATCAGTTGAAATGGAAAAAATTGCAAAATACGCAAATGACGCTAAAGGTGAATTTTTAGCCAATATGTCTCATGAGATTAGAACGCCTATGAGTGCAGTTATTGGTTTGTCATCTTTATTAGATACAACGGAATTATCTGTAAGACAGAGAGACTATAATAATCGACTAAAAAGTTCAGCAGAGAACTTGTTAGGGATTATAAACAACATTTTAGATTATTCAAAAATTGAAGCAAAACAAATGACTTTAGAAAATATTGAGTTTTCTTTAAATGATATACTATATAATCTATCGAATATCGTTACCTTAAAAGCGAATGAGAAAAACATCGAATTTATTTATAATATTTTACCTAATTTACCTCAACGTTTTTATGGAGACCCTTTGAGAATTGGCCAAATACTTATTAATATTGTATCTAACGCAATTAAATTTACTGATGAAGGTCAAGTAATACTAGAAATAACATCTGATACGATTGAGGATAGATTTAATTTAGTATTTTCGGTCAAGGATTCAGGAATTGGAATGACGCAAGAACAAATCAATAAAATTACTTTGCCTTTTACACAAGCAGATACTTCATTTACCAGAAGATATGGTGGAACAGGATTGGGATTGGCAATCACCAGTCATCTCATCTTAATAATGGGTGGTAAAATGTCCATTTCGAGTACTCCAAATATTGGAAGCACATTTACATTTAGTGTCCCGCTTAATACCATGGAACTAGAAAAAAATAATGTTGAGCTTCCTGATATTATGAGTCAACTAGATGTCCTAGTCGTCGATGACAATATTGTATCTCTTGAGGTGATTGGTAATATTTGTAATTCTTTAGGGTTTAATGTAAAATTGGCATCATCGAAAGACCGAACTATCGAACTCCTAGAAACAGAAAAGTATTGTCCAAAACTGATTGTTATGGACTATAAAATGCCGGAAATGAATGGTATTGATCTATTTAACTTCTTAGATAAAAAAGGATTAATTCCAAATGTCAAAAAATTATTGATGATTTCAGTATATGATCATGAGAACATTGTGTCCACCGCAAACGCAGTCGGTATTTATGATTTCCTAGATAAGCCAATCAATCCTTTATTCTTCTTTGATACGATTTTGACAATGTTTAGTAGGGCAGAAATCAAGATGAAAGCTACCCCAATTAATCATAATCAAGTTGATTTGGTAAAACCAGGAACTAGCATTATTCTTGCAGAAGATAATCTTATCAATCAACAAATCATCTTTGAAATTCTTTCAAAAGAAGGTTTTGATGTTACCATCGCAAATAATGGACAAGAAGTATTGGAATTGTTAGAAGAAGCAAAACAAGATTACAAACTAGTGTTAATGGATATCCAAATGCCTATAATGAATGGTCGTGAAGCAACAATAGAAATTAGACAAAGAGATGCAAAATATAGAAATATACCAATTATAGCTATGACTGCCCACGCACTAGAAATTGAGCGAAAGAAATCTTTAGCAGCTGGGATGAATGATTTTCTAACCAAACCAGTAGATATGAAAACTTTGTTTACGGTAATATCTAAATATGTTGATATTGTCACTGTTTCAGTTAAGAAAAACACAAGTAGCAATTTTAGTCTTGATTTTTTAGATACTGAGGCAGGAATTGATAATATGTTTGGTGATACAACTCTTTATTTAGAAGTTCTTTATCAATTCTATACAGACTTTATGGATGTGCAAAAAGGTCTTGATGTCATGTTTAAAGAAGAGGATAATAAGGATTTAGAAATTGAAGTCCACACAATTAAAGGCCTCGCGGCAACAATTGGGGCAAATGATCTACATATATCAGCCAAACGATTTGAAAGTAAACTACGTGAGAATAAATTTGATTTTGACTACTATAACAAGTTCTCTAGTGATTTCAAAACGGTATTAGAAAACCTACATAACTATTTTGAATCAAACCCATTCAAAAAAGAGAAGTAAAATTAAATCCACTTTTGTGTATATTGTACACACTAAAAGTGGATTTTTTATTAATCAAAGATGTAATTCAAACTTGATGAATCATTTCATGATTACGATGGATTAAGAAAAGCATATTAGTTGTAGTACGAACAAATAGATGTTATTATATTATTGTAATCATTACAATATTATAAAAATTATAAAAGGAGAAATGAAAATGAAAGAACAATTAGAACTAATGAATAAGTATATTGCAAATCTAGCCGTTCTGAATATTAAATTACATAATTTGCACTGGAATGTAAGTGGAGAAAATTTTGAACAAGGACATGTATTTTTAGAGAGACTTTATACTGACTTATTTGAAAAGTATGATGAAGCAGCTGAACGAGTCAAAATGTTAAGACAATTTCCAGAAGCTAGTATGAAGTCATACTTGGCACTAACAAGTGTTGAAGAATTGGGTAACAAGTTTTATACAGTACCAGAGAGCTTTGCAGTTGCACAACAAGAATACGAAGGATTGATTGCGTTAGCAAAACAAGTTAGAAAACAAGCAGATCAAAATGATGACTTTATTACTGTATCTTTAATGGAAGATCATATCACAATTTATGAAAAAGAATTATGGTTTATTCATTCTGCTTTAAAATAGGGAATTATTGTAGTAAAATAGTGTTATAAAGGACTGATGTGTATGATAAAAACTTTTCAAAACATTTTTAAAGAGAAGGGAATTAGCCCTTCTTATACAAGAACTAGAATTTACCATTACTTAGAAGTAAGCAAAAATCATCCAACTGTAGATGAAATCTACACGGCGTTAAAAGATGAACTTCCAACCCTAAGTAAAACAACTGTTTATAATGTGCTTAATTTGTTTATCGAAAAAGAGCTTGTTAAACTTGTGAATATGAATTCATCTGAAGCTAGATATGAATTATATGAACAAGAACATTCTCATTTTAAATGCGATATTTGTGGTGTAATTTATGATATTCCCAAAATCAAAACAAATTATGACAAAAATCAATTAGGTATGTTCAAAGTGAAAAATGAAGAAGTAAATTTATCAGGTATCTGTCCGAAGTGCATATGATTTTACTACATAATAAAAAATAGGGAAAAGAAAAAAGAAAAGGAAAGAGGTATTTATTATGGAAGAAGTAAAAGAATTTCATCGCATGCCATTAATTGGTGATGATGCACCAGAGTTTACTGCCGTTACGACGCAAGGTATTATTAATTTTCCTGCGGATTATAAAGGGAAATGGGTTATTCTATTTTCACACCCAGCAGACTTTACACCAGTTTGTACAAGTGAATTTATGACATTTGCAAGAATGCATGATGAGTTTAAAGCATTAAATACAGAACTAATCGGATTAAGTGTAGATAGCTTATATGCACACATTGCTTGGCTACGTACCATCAAAGAGAAAATTGAATGGAATGGAATGAAAGAAATGGAAGTAAACTTCCCATTGATTGAAGACATTTCAATGAACGTAGCAAACAAATTTGGTATGATTCAACCAAATCAATCAAATACACAAGCGGTTAGAGCGGTATTTGTAATGGATCCAAAAGCTAAAATTAGAACAATTCTGTACTATCCGTTATCTACAGGACGTAATTTTGATGAAATTAAACGTATTATTCAAGCATTACAAAAAGCAGATAGTGAAGGAGTAGCTACTCCAGCAGATTGGAGACCAGGACAAGACGTAATTGTTCCACCTGCAGGTAGTTGCGGAGTTGCAAAAGACAGAATGACGACTAAAACAGATGGAGAATATTG
>JAFGXW010000017.1 GCA_016936415.1 Bacilli bacterium
GAGAATACTGGACTCGAACCGGCTACCCAAACATCGGAATATGTATTTGTTATCTAAGCAAACAAAAAACTCTAGAAATTCTAGAGTTATATTCTAAAAAAATGGTGGAGAATACTGGGTTCGAACCAGTGACCCCTTGCTTGTAAGGCAAGTGCTCTCCCAGCTGAGCTAATCCTCCATGGGAAATTGTTTCTTGAATGCTTATTCATTATATCAAATAAAGTAATTAGATGTCAACATAAGAAATGAATTAATATTTGTATAAAAATTGTGATATAAAAAAAACGGAAAATCCGTTTTCATAACTAATGGCGGAGTAGGAGGGATTTGAACCCTCGCGCCGCGTTAACGACCTATACCCTTAGCAGGGGCACCTCTTCAGCCACTTGAGTACTACTCCAAATGTGCCAGTTAGCCCTTATATAATATAATATTTTGGGCTAACTGTCAATAAGCTTCTTTCTTTATTTCAGAATGTTTTCTTGAATCATTGTCAATTGTAAACGATGGCGTTTTAAATCGATATCTTTAACCCATACTTTAACAATATCTCCAACACTTACAACATCTAATGGATGCTTCACATATGACTTGCTTAATTGAGAAATATGGACCAATCCATCATCCTTTACACCACAATCAACGAAAACACCGAAATCTATTACATTTCGCACTGTTCCCATTAATTCCATACCGACTTTTAAGTCTTCCAATTTCAAGATATCACTTCTTAATAATGGTGCCTCAACAGAATCACGTGGATCTCTTAATGGAACAACAAATGCATCTAAAATATCTTCAACGGTATTAATACCTGCATTTAATTTTGTAGATAATGCAAGTTTATCAATATCTTTTAATTTTAGTTTTAAAGTAGGTTCACCTAAATCATTTAAAGTAATATTCAATTCTTTTAGGAGTTGTTTTGCTAAATCATAACTTTCAGGATGGATTCCTGTTTTATCCAAAGGATTCTTACCATTTAAGATACGCATGAAACCAACAGCTTGTTCATAAGCTTTTGCTCCCATTCTTGCGACTTTTAGCAATTGTTTTCTCTCTTTAAACTCTCCATTTTCTTCACGGTAAGCAACAATGTTTTTGGCTATCGTTTTATTTAATCCTGCCACGTACTGTAATAGTTGAACGCTAGCTGTATTGACGTTAACTCCTACCTGATTTACCGCAGTTTCAACAACGAAGTCTAATGAGTCACTCAATTTGTTTTGAGCAACGTCATGTTGATATTGTCCAACCCCAATACTTTTGGGATCAATTTTTACAAGTTCACTAAGTGGATCTTGAAGTCTTCTAGCTATACTAACTGCACTTCTTTCTTCTACTGCAAGATCTGGGAATTCTTCACGAGCCAAATCGCTTGCACTATACACTGATGCACCCGCTTCACTAACAATAATATAATATAATTCCTTATTTGCTTTCTTAATAACATCAATTACAAACTGTTCCGTTTCTCTAGATGCAGTTCCATTCCCTATGGCAATAATCTCGATATTGAATTTTTTGATAATCGCAAGCATTTTTCCAAATGCTTCCACAAGTCGATCTTTCCCAACGTTTTCACCAGGATATTTTTGATGTGGGTAAATAACATCAATAAAAGACATTTTCCCCATTTCATTCACAACTGCAAGTTTACACCCAGTACGGTATGCAGGGTCAACACCAAGAACCATTTTACCTTTCATTGGAGGTTGTAGTAAAAGACTTTTTAAGTTTTCACTAAAGATATGAATTGCATTATCTTCTGCTTTTTCTGTGAACTCACTGCGAATGTCACGTTCAATCGAAGGTTGAATTAATCTTTTATATGCATCTTTAATCGCATCAACAACATATGATGCAGATAGTGATGATTTATTTTCGATAATTCCATCTTCTAAATAGTTTAATATTCTTTCATCTTCGACAGTAATTTTTGTCGTCAGAATTTTTTCTTTTTCACCACGGTTTATTGCTAACACGCGATACAATTTCACCTTTTTAATTGGTTCTTTATAATCATAATATAACTCATATGTTTTCATTTCATCTACGGCGTTCTTTTTTACGCTAGATTCAAGCAATCCATTGTTATAGGTATAATTTCTAATCCACTTGCGAAAGTCGCTGTAATCGCTAATTTCTTCTGCTATAATAAACTTTGCCCCTTCTAAGGCTTGTTCAACTGTAAGCACTTCTTCTGTTAAATATTTTGTCGCTTCTTCTAAAACATCTCCCGAAATTGGGAAAGTCAATAAATAGTCAGCAAGAGGCTTCAATCCTTGGGCAATTGCGATTGTTGCTTTGGTTTTTTTCTTTTCTTTATATGGTCGATATAGATCTTCAACATCTACTAATTTTTCAGCATCTAAAATTTCTTTTCTCAAGTCTTCTGTCAACATGCCCTTTTCATCAATCAAACGAATAACGTCTTCTTTACGTTTTAACAAATTAACTTTATATTCATACTCTTTGTTGATATCCCTAATTTGTTCTTCATCTAATGCACCTGTTTGTTCTTTACGATAACGCGCAATAAAAGGAACCGTATTACCTTCGTCTAAAAGGCTCAAAACAGTTTCGACTTGTTTTTTTGAAATTTTCAAATTCTTTGTTAGTTCTAATACTAGTTTGTCATTCATTTCCATTTCATAACCTCCAAAAATATAAAAAGCCTTTTATAAGGCTATTTTATGTAAGCATAAGTACCCGCATTTATCTCATCAAAAGTAGCAGGAATAGACACATATCCGTTGATAATATCGACAATGACACCATTTACTATGGTTAACATTGCAGGGGTTCCTTGAATCGCAGAAATAGTAGTCCCACCTATTTCAGATGCATCCCAAAAGTAAACTTTAACGTTTGCATTGTTGCTGTCAGCAAACTCTAATACCTGTGTCTTGATTTCTTGACAATAAGTACAGGTCTCAGTATAGTAATATACCAAATATTGATCTTCTGGTCGTGTAACAACAGCACCTTGGCTAGATAACATATCAAAATCATTATAGTCTAATGTTTTATTGAATGTATTATATAGTACAAGACTTACTAGAATCACAAAAAAAGCAATTGCAAAACCCATAAGTGCGTACGTTAAGAAACGATCTCCACTAGTTCTTTTATATTTCTTTTTTAAATTTGTCATAGTAACACTCCTTAGCCTAATATATTGTATTAAAAAAAGGCTATAATTGCAAGGAATATAAACTACATATTTTCAATATAAGCCTTAAAAACAATTCAAATTAAAGTGTTAATTTAGCATACAAATGATATAATTTAACTAAGAATAGTATGAAGGAGGCTTTATGGAAAATAGTTATGAGTTTAAATATTTAAAGTTGCTCGCAAAAGAATTCCCTACTGTCCAAGAAGTAAGTACTGAATTAATTAACCTTACAGCAATATTAAATTTACCAAAAGGGACAGAACATTTTTTATCTGATATACATGGTGAATACGATACTTTTAATCATTTCTTAAAGAATGGTTCTGGTGTTACTCGTGAAAAAATCGACATTATTTTTCAAGGAAAAAGCATAGAAGAAAAAAACCGTATTGCTTTCTTTGTGTATTATCCAAAACAAATGTTGAAGAAGTATGAAGATATATACGAAGAATCAGAATATAATGCCTTTTTAAGAGAGCTTTTGTTGGACTTAATAGAAATAAGCAAATACCTTTCTCAAAAATACACCAAAAGTAAGGTAAGAAAAATCCTACCCAAACCTTTCTCTTATATTATTCAAGAATTAATGTATGAAAACAGAACCAATTCGGATAAACAAGAATATTACACTGCGATATTAGATGCAATTTTCAAAACACAGAGACACCGTAACTTTTTAATTGAACTAGCTTATTTTATTCAACGTTTAACCATAGACCGTTTACATATTGTTGGAGATATATTTGATCGAGGACCAAACGCGCATTTGGTAATGAATAAAATTCAAAATTATCATTCAGTTGATATTGAATGGGGTAATCATGACGTTGTTTGGATGGGAGCTGCTTCAGGTAGCAAACTAGCAATATGCAATGTATTAAGAAACTGTGCTAAGTATAACATCTTGGATACTTTAGAAGAGGGTTATGGTATAAATTTAGTCCCACTTGCTAGCTTTGCAAGTAGACATTATGCCAATGATTCTTGTAGTAATTTCAAGGTGAAAAGTGATTCAAATAGTTTGGATAGAGACAAAGAAAAATTAGTATCTAAAATGCATAAAGCTATCGCGATTATTCAGTTTAAATTGGAAGGACACGTCTTTAAGAGAAACCCCAATTTTAAGCTAGATGATCGATTGTTGTTAGACAAGATTAATTATGAAGAAGGAACCATAACAATAAAAGGAAAAACATACCCACTAAAAGATACTTATTTTCCTACCATTGATCCAAATAACCCCTATGAATTAATCGAAGAAGAATACGAGTTAATCACTCAATTGAAAAACGCCTTCTTAAATAATGAAATGCTTCAAACTCATATGAGATTTCTCTTCCAGCACGGTTCAATGTATCTAAAATATAATGGCAATCTATTGTTCCATGGTTGTATTCCATTACAAGCAGATGGAAGTTTTTCTTCTGTTGAGATTGACGGCGTGAACTATAGTGGTAAAGGTTTATTCGATGAATTAGATAAAAAAGCCAGAATGAGTTACTTAAAACGCTATGATAAATCAAATGACGACAATGACTATTTCATATTCTTGTGGCAAGGAGCCTCTTCTCCACTTTTTGGTAAAAAGGAAATGTGTACCTTTGAACGCTACTTTATTGCGGATAAAAAAGCACATTTTGAGCCTATGAACGATTACTTTATTCTTAGAGAGAACGAGGAAGTACTAAAGAAAATTTATCAAGAATTTGAAATTGATTTTGATCGTTCAAAGATCATTAATGGTCATGTGCCAACTGACATCAGTGTTGGAGATAATCCTATTTTGGGGAATGGAAAACTATATACCATTGATGGTGGAATGAGTAAAACATATGAAGCGAAAATAAACATTGGTGGTTATACCCTAATTAGTGATTCATATCGACTATTTCTTATTTCACATGAAAGATTTACTAGTGTTAGTGATCTAATCGAGCGAGAATCAGATATCATTTCCATCAATCAGTCTGAAGAGATAAACAAAAATAGAGAATACATTTATGGTACTGATAAAGGTGAAAGACTAGAAAATGAAATCAATGACTTATATAAATTACTCGAAGCATATCGCAGTGGTTTACTGAAAGAAAAATTATAATGAAAGAACAGCCAAAATTGGCTGTTCTATTCTTTTATACAGATTGCAATTACATAATTTTTTGAATGGGAAATACTGATTTTTATCGTATCTTCAGGTCTGTATTTCGATACAATATATGGTGCTCCGACTTGATCAGACAATACTTGAACATCAGTAAAATTTAGTGCTTGATCAAAAGTCTTATAAACTTTTGTATATGCTTCTTTTGCAGCAAAACGTCCAGCCAAATATTCCAGTTTTCTTTTCTCATTATGAATCGCATGGTATCTTTCTAATTCTGGAATAGAAAGAATTCTTTGAATAAATTTATCACTAACTTTTTCTTTGATTTCAGCGAATTCAACAATATCTATACCGATTTCTTTACTCATTTAGATCCTTTAATATCTGTGTTGCCAAATCGTTAATGTTTCGATATCGGTGATTCAATGCCGATTTTGAAATTCTCTTTTTCAATACTTCTTCGCTTAAATCCGCTATTTCTGTCAGTGATGATTCTGGGAATTTTTTACGGAGCTCAATTGCTTCCTGCATGCTTTTTGGTAATTTTGTTATATCAACCATGTTTTCTAGTACACTAATACTTCTTAATTGATTGTTTGCTGCATCTAGAGTTTTGTTTTGATTTGCGATTTCCATATTCATTACTCTAGTAATGGAATTGACAAAGTCTCTTTTGATTCTCTCATCTTCATATTCAAATAAAGCGCTGATTGCACCTACCACTCGTAAGAAATCAGAAATTTTTTCTGATTCTTTAATATAGGTAATAAAACCACGTTTTTTCTTTGTCACTTTTGCATTTAAATAATACTCGTTTAGTAAATCCTTTAAC
>JAFGXW010000099.1 GCA_016936415.1 Bacilli bacterium
CGGAGATAAAACTTCGGTTCCTTTTTCATCTATATAACCATACAATCCAGTTACTTTATCGATCACTATTGCATACCCATTGATAAATCCTCCTATCGCAGAATATGTAGTAGCGGTTACCATTTTCCCATCAGCGTCTAATAATCCAGCATACATGTCTTTATCATAAAATGTATACAATCCACTAGAGGTGGAAGTTGTTAAATGTTGGGCATCAAAATGATACACAATTTGATTGTCAGCTGTAATAATTCCAAACATATCAACATCATTTTTGGCAAGATAGTGATTCGGATTCAAAGGAGACACTGCCAAGTACTGATATATTGGAGGAATCACACTATAACCAAGTTCATAATCATATCTTCCATACCCTGTCCCTGTGTTATAAATCTCGAACTTCGAGGTATAATAATCACCCAAAGCATCAATTTGTGTATCTGTTTTTAGATTATAAATTGAATAGGAAGCAGTTCCAATACCAATATAGTTATCATCATCATATTGTATCAATTGATCGTGGTTTGATTGGATTAAAACGTTGAAATTTTCATCCAACAATGCAGCTGTATGATCAATTTCCACAACATATAAAACATCACCATTTTCAAGCCATAACTCACTATACTCATCACTACTCAATTCAATGATAAAATCGTCTTCATTATCTACAACAAGGTATTGATCCCCAACTTTTTTTGCAAAGTAATTATCAAAGACCAAAGTAATATCATCATACATCAAATCGATAACTTCGTTACCACTTGTATCAATAACACCGTAACTACTTCCAATCGAAACAATCGCCTTTCCATCCACAAATATCGAAGCATCGGAATAAACAAATGGAAAAGCAACTGTTCCATCCTTATGGATATATGAGTAGAAAGATGATTCATTCAAAACAAGTGCTAGCCCATCATTAAAATTCGATTGAAGATCATAATCATATTGATAAAACTCATTTGATTCAGAATCAAAGTAATATTCAGATTCATTCTTAATCAATTGAATCATACCATCTCCAACATACGAAATTGCATCATACTCTATTGGAAGTAAGATGTTCTCACTACTTGTCATGATTCCAAAAAGTCCGTTTTGAGAAACGATAATAAATTCATCTGGAAGATTCATCTCAAAATCATCTAACACAACAGTAATATAAGCTGTAGATGACCCTTGATATCCAGCAATGTTTTCCACATAATACGTTATCAAATATTGCCCTGGTGTGTCTAATTTCACATTTGAAAAATCACCAGTAATTTTTGACGTTAAATTTCCATATTCACGATCCACTGCAGTCAATCCATCAAAATAATCAGGTATATCCTCACCAATAATATAAGTTAGATCTTTCACTCCAAAAATCATTGGAATATCACTTATCGGGTAGGCAACAACGCGAACTGTCTGTTCAAATATAATTGGATCTTTACTTCCATTATTAACACTAAATGTAATAATGTATTCTCCTAATGTGTTGATATCTACTGACGATGAGTCAATTGTGATATCACTTAATTCCGCATTCGTAATCGTAATATTTTCAAGCAAATCAGGTAACTGTGTTCCGATAGTAACTTCAATATAATCGCTTCCAGTAATTGAAGGTGTATTAGATTTACATCCAGTCAACAATAAAACAAAAACCACGAATAGTAAAATATTAATTTTTCTAATAGTCAATGTTAAATCCCCCTTTTTGCGAATTCGCATTTAAAACTTCTTCTATATGTTTCATTATACTCCAAATCAACCTGATGTAAATTTTTTTTAGTATATATTACGAACCATTCACTATAAAATTGAATATAACCACATCAAAAAAACACCAGAGGATTGACAGACTCTTGCAAACTCAATATGGAAAATTGAGCACGCAAGCAATATCATTTAATGCAGATAACACAAATGTAATGAATATTCCATTCACATATATTGTTCGATAAAACGATATTCATACAAAATTATAGAAACACAAGATTTATATGTAGCTGGCGTTACTTTTTTGATATACTATAGATGGTGATACGATGAAAAAAATGAATAAACCTATTTTTAAAATACCTTTAGAACCATATTCAGGTACGTTAGCTTCCCATGATACCATTGAAAATATTGAATATGTGACGATTGAAGACCAAGAATTATCTGGAAAATCAGACTTCAAAATTGTCTTTGATACATGCAAATTCAATCGCGTAACCATGGTGAACAATGAATTCAGCAAAAGTGAATTCATTGATTGTATCTTTGACAATTGTGATCTTTCTAATAATAGTTTCACACAATCAACATTGATTCGCTGCGAGATGAATAATTGTAAACTTACTGGTAGTCACATTGTGGAAAGTTACTTACAACATGTCCTAATGGATCATTGTATTGGTACCTATTTAGATTTTGCTGAAAGCAAGTTAAGTATTGTTTTATTTAAAGACACAATATTTGAAGAAGCTAGTTTCTTCAACAATACGCTAAAGGATATTGTATTTCAAAATGTGAATCTAGAGAAATCAACTTTTTATGAAAGCAGTCTAAAAGATATTGATTTAAGCACCTGTGATTTATCTGGGATTAAAGTTGATTTAAAAAGTATCGAAGGAAGTACAATATCAGAGTATCAAGCCAAAGAAGTATGTCATTTACTTGGAATAAGAATTAAGTAATTTGAATATGAAAACGAGATATCACTTACGATATCTCGTTTATTTTTTTTCTAATAATTCTTTCACAACATGTTGATAACTTTCTAATTCAGCTCTACCACGTTCACTCAATGAATAGATACCCCTATTTAATCTCTCAAACCAGTGATAATAATTCTTTTGCAAAATCGTTTGACATTTATTGTCTTCTGTCAGAACTTTTAATTCTCTGATTGTCTTTGGTTCACCCTCAAGATGATACGCAATGTGCAGTGCACGTTCACGATAAGAGGTAATGATTTTGGTTTTAGAAACCCCACCAACATTATAGGCAGTTACCCTATTTTCGAATTCTTTTAATAACTGTTGCCTTTTTTTCTTATTTCTTCTAATTGGCATTTCAATCGGGTCACAGTACGTTTCAGCGGAGAAATGAATCACATCTACAAAGATTAGTCCCAATCCTAGTCTTTTTACAAGATGAATTTTATCTTTAAATATCTTACTGTATAATATCTTTTGGCTGGGCTTTGGAATTCCCAAATACACATAATCAGAAATTTTTTGCCCTTTACAGCCTTGAGCCAAAAGCTTAATATTTAAATCATTTTTCAGTTCAACTATGATCACCAAATCGTCTTTGACTGCGGTGATGTCTGTATGAAGCACTTCAGCCTTAACCAAAAACCCAAGGGACTCAAGGTGAGATTTTACGGATTGAAACATTTCTTTCTCTAACAAGATTTACCCTCCTTTTAAGACTGATTGTATTTATTTTAAAACGTAATACTTCGCAATTAAATTATACCATATTATTAAAACAAGTATATATTGATAAAAAAACGAAGTGAAATCCACTTCGTTTTTCAATATTATAATCTTTTTTGACTATCTGGTTCTTTGTTTTCTTTTGACTCTTTGATTTCTTTCATCTCTTTGGCTTTCTTTGGGTATTTCACACGGTATTTACGATGAAGGAATCTAACTGGGAAGAAAATAATTGCAGCTGTCAATATGTACGGAACAAACGCGACAACAGCTAATCCAATATATTCGATAATGGTTACTAAAACATTAAATGATACGACAAAGGTATTTGTCACTTTGTTAAAGAAAGTTTTTTCTGTTGTTTCATGTTGTGTAACAATTTGTGATTCTCTACTCTCTGCGGCAATTGTTGATACTTTAAATGTGTATTCCTTAAATGATTTTAAATCATTGATTTCAAAGATAATTGAACTTTCAGAAAATGCATCTTCTTCATATTGTCGAATGAATTCTCCATTTTGCAACACATCAACATAGATGATGACAGATTCATCGCTTGTATTATATACTTCCAATGAAATCGATTCTTTCGTTGTTTCTAACACACGAACATGTGGTGTGGTAGTTTTTGGCAATACAACTTCAACTTCTGACGTTTTTGTAATCGTTAGATTAATGGTTGAAAAGTCTACCAAGGAATCATAATTTGCCAAACTATTTCCGATTTGAATGAGTTCTGTCTCAATATCACTTCTTGCTTCTTCTAACGTTAAAATATCCTCTAAATCAACCGCAACTGCAATCAATTCTAAAATACGAGCATGTTGTGTTTCTAAAGCAAGTTTTCTAGCTTCAAACGTTGAGTAGCTATTGGTAATATCTTCTGAAGTATTTGAGAAACTTACAACATTTCCAGTTTCTTTAATCGCTTCAATAAAGTCGTTATAATTTTGCGATAACACTCTAATTTTTACAACATAACGAGTCGCAGTTATATTTGATGATTCAATATAGGCTGAATAGGTATCTAGATTATCCAACACATTATTATAGATTGTTGCAGGTTCCGTTGTATCCATTGTCAAATTAGCGATATAAATAATTTTTCGATTTTCTAGTGCGGGAATATCTGCGTTTTGAATCACATCTCCTCCTGCAATTTCACCTTCATCCGGTGTCGGTGTTGGTGGAGTTGGATCTGTATCTACATCAGTATAACCATCATTCCCATCATAACTAGGATCCATATCTACGTCTTTCGCTGAGCATCCCGATAACAACCCTATGAATAATAGAAAGCTTACAATAATTATCCCTTTTTTCTTCATGATATACCTCCAATATATTTTATTACGAACATTGTAAGCTAATTATAACATACAAGCAGTTTATATTTCAAAGTTATTTTGTGTGAATGGATTTCATAAAATGTGATATGATTAAGTTAGAATTGAATGATTTTTGTAGGAGGAAAACAATGAATATCATAGAATTCAATCATTTAACAAAGTATTACGGTGATGTAAAAGGTTGTGAAGACATTAACTTCAGCATTCAAGAAGGTGAAATATTCGGTTTCATTGGTCCCAATGGTGCTGGGAAAAGCACAACCATTAGAACCATGTTATCGTTGATTTATCCAACAAGTGGAAGTGTAACTATTTTTGGGAAAGACGCCATTGAATTTGGTCATGAAATTCGTCAAGATATTGGCTATCTTCCTTCTGAAATTTTTTATTATGACAAAATGAAAGTCATTGATTTACTACAGTATTCCGCATCATTTTATAAAAAGAATTGCGATCAAAGAATTCATGAATTAGCGGAAATAATGGAATTAGACTTAAGTCGTAAAATCCAGGATTTATCCTATGGAAATAAGAAAAAAGTTGGGATTGTCCAAGGATTATTACATTCCCCAAAAATCATAATCCTAGATGAACCTACCAGTGGGCTTGATCCTTTGATGCAACAAAAATTCTTTCAATTAATTGTGGAAGAAAATAAAAAAGGGGCAACCGTGTTTTTTAGTTCACATATATTGAGTGAAGTTCAACAATTATGCAATCGTGTTGCGATCATTAAAAATGGAGAAATTGTCGGAATTCAAGATATCAAAGAATTACGTGGTGATACCTATAAAAAATTCACCATCATTGGCACAAATTTAAATCATGGGAAATTTGATGTTGAAGGTGTAACCAATTTAAATTCTTCTGACCATAAAGTTACTTTCTTCTTCAAAGGAAACGTGAATCACATTGTGTCATTGTTGGCTACTTTAACACTAGATGATGTCTTAATAGAAGAACCTACACTAGAAGAAATCTTCATGCATTATTACGAGTAGGTGATGATATGAATGTGTTCTTATTCGAGTTAAAATCAATTAGAAAATCACTCATTACATGGAGTTTATCGATTTCCGCATTTTTGGTATTTTACTTATCATTCTTTCCGCTTATGGAATCATCTGGTGGTAGTTTTGATCAAATTATGGCAAACTTTCCTCCTGAATTTACTGCGTTCTTTGGAATGAGTCCTGAACTTCCTATTTCAACAATCATGGGGTACTTTGCCTTAACATTTGGTATTGTTCAAATACCACTTGCGATTCAAGCATCCAACTATGGATTTCACATTTTGAGCGTTGAAGAACGAGAACTAACCGCTGATTTCTTATTCAGTAAGCCAATCAAAAGAAGTACAATTTTATACAGTAAACTAGGTGCAATTACCATCAGTTTAACGGTTGTGAATGTATTACTTTTCATCTCAACCCTTATTTGTTTAACCTTATTTCGTGCTGGAACTACTGTTGACTATCTCGCTGTAGTGACCGTCTTATCCTCTATTTTTTTCTTTCAGTTATTCTTTGTTGGGGTTGGTATGGTTATTTCTGTTTCACTCAAAAAGATTCCAAGTGTACTCAGTTTTTCGATGGCATTATCACTTGGTATGTATATGGCTAGTTCACTTGATACAATGATGAGCATGCAAATCATGAAATATGTATCACCGTTTTCGATGTTTTCACCTACCAGAATTTTAATCGATGGACATCTAAATTTGATTAGTTTATTGATTTGTATTGTGGTTATTTTTGGTACCATTTTGACAAGCTATTTCTTGTATCTAAAAAGAAATATTGCTTCTTTATAGGAGGGTGACAAATGAATATCATAAAACGAGAACTAAGAAGCAATTTAAAGTCTTTTATTATATGGAGTGTATCGATTTCTTTACTTGTCTTTGTCTATACAACTGAATTTGGGATTTTCGCAGATTCACCTGATATTTTAGATGCCATGGCCCAATTCGAAGACATCTTTCGCTACTTAAACATCTATGTCATCGATATGACAACACCTGAAGGTTTTACAAGCATGGTTTCCTTATACTTCTATTTGGGTTTGGGAATCTATTCTGCACTTCTTGGTAGTTCAATCATCTCTAAAGAAGAAAGAGATAAAACCGCAGAGTATTTATTTACTTTACCAATCAAGCGTAATCAAGTCATTGTATCAAAAATGTTCACAGCAATCTTCTATTCGCTTATGCTCAATCTAATTGCAATGTCATTGGTTATCTTATTGATGTTACCATATGATCCATCTCGCCTCTTCTTTACGTTTATGCGTTTACTCATACCTGGTGTATTCTTCTTTCAGTTAATCTTTTTATCGATTGGAATGCTTCTATCTTCAATGTTGAAACAATATAAAAAATCAGGATCTATCACAATTGGTCTTTTGATTGGTTCTTATTTGTTGTCTACCATAATTGGATTAATTCCTGAATTGGATTTTCTCAAATACATCATACCTTACGAATATTTTGAAGCAGCGGTGCTATTGGAAAATGGTGCATTCAATATTGTGTATCTAATCATTACCATTTCACTGATTATTTTATCCTTATCTGGTACATTTATTTTTTATAAAAAAAGAGATTTATATTTATAACATATTCACAAACTAAAAACCATCTTCTATCTCGTATGATAGAAGATGGTTTTTGATTATGTAGTAAAACGTTACTGATTACAAAGTTGCTACAA
>JAFGXW010000100.1 GCA_016936415.1 Bacilli bacterium
AGCGGAATTGGCAGTTCCAGATCAATTAGAATTGATCCAATACATTGCTCGTTTGAACAATCAAAATCAAATTGCGCTATCAAGATTACTTCAATCAAAATCAAATGAGCTTGAAAGAATCAATCGCTCTGTTATTTTCCGTGATCCACTTAGAATGACAGAAACAAAATCTAGAAGATTAGACCATGCTGTTGAGAAACTTGGTATGCTAAATCCATTGAATCGTTTAAAACAAAGTGCGTCTAATTTAGATAAAACAGAAAAAAGACTTCACGATTACTATGCAAGATTACTCCAAACGAAACAACATGAATACTTTTTATCGGTAAGTAAATTGGAGTTATTGAATCCTTTAAGCATCATGAAAAAAGGATATTCAGTTGCTAAAAATAACGGTACTGTTGTAAAAAGCGTGAAAGATGTAAAAGAAAATGATCTCATTGATATTTTAGTCAATGATGGTGTAATCAATACAAAAGTTTTATCCAAAAGAAAGGGTGAATAATATGGCTGAAAAAACATTTGAACAAGCACTAGAAGAATTGGAAACACTAGTGAAAGAGTTAGAAAATGGAGATATTGAGTTAAATGTTGCTGTAAAGAAATATAATGAAGGTATGAAGTTAAGCAAATATTGCCATGATTTATTAAAAAGTGCAGAAAGTGTCATTGTCAAAATGATGAAGGATGATAAACTAGTTGATTTTGAAGAATAACTGGGGTGTAAGATATGAATTTATACGAAATAAAAGATCCTAGTTTTTTAAGCAGTTTAACGTTAAAAGAATTGGATGAGTTAAGTCAAGAAATTAGAGAATTTATCATTGAAAAGGTATCTAAAACAGGAGGACATTTGTCTTCCAATTTGGGTATTGTGGAACTTACTATTGCTTTACATAAAGTATTTGAAAGCCCAAAAGATAAACTGATTTTTGATGTAGGACATCAAGGCTATACACATAAAATTTTAACGGGAAGAGCAAAAGATTTCGATGGGTTACGTCAACAAAATGGTTTGAGTGGATTTTTAAAAAGAAGTGAATCCATTCATGACATCTATGAAGCAGGGCACAGTTCTACAAGTATAGCAGCTGCTTCAGGAATTGAATTCAGCAAACGTTATATTGGTAATTCTTTTAAGGTAATACCAATCATTGGCGATGGTGCTTTAACTGGTGGTATGGCTTTTGAAGCACTTAACTTTTTGGGTGGAAAAAAAGATCATCAACCAATCATTATATTGAATGACAACGAAATGAGTATCAGCGAGAATATTGGTTATCTTTCGAATATCTTAAACAACATAAGAAGTAAAAACTCGTATCGTAAAATCAAAGCAAAAACGTATCGAATTTTACCGAAATTCTTATCCAGACTTACTTCCAAAGTGGAAAGAGGAGTCAAAGGATTTTTATCCAATAATACGATTTTTGATGATTTGGGATTTTCTTATTATGGACCGATTAATGGTCATAATTTTAAAGAGCTAATCAAATATTTAGAGATTGCTAAGAAATCAAATAAACCTTGCGTTATTCATGTTTTAACGGAAAAAGGCAAGGGGTATAAATATAGTGAAAATGACCAAACTGGGGTTTGGCATGGTGTTGGACCATTTGATATTACTACTGGTAATCCGCTATCTGTTCAACAAGATCATATTTGTTCATGGAGTGAAGTTGTATCTAAATATGTAGAACAATACGCCGCTTCAAAGAAAGAATTTACCATAGTAGTACCTGCGATGATCGCAGGAAGTAGTTTGTTATCTTTTAAAGAAAAGTATCCGGATAGATTAATTGATGTTGGTATTGCTGAACAAATGGCAGTTACAATGGCAAGTGGATTTGCAATTAGTAATGTTGATGTTTTTGTACCAATTTATTCAACGTTTATACAAAGAGCGTATGATCAAATTAATCATGATGTTGCTCGACAAAACTGCAAAGTTGTGTTTGGAATAGACCGTGCTGGCATTGTTGGTGCAGATGGAGAAACACATCAAGGTGTATTTGATATTCCATTATTAAGACATATACCCAATATGACAATTGCACATCCTCGTAATGCAAATGAAGCGTTTAGACTTCTCGATTATGCTTTTATGGTGAATCAAGGTCCATTTGCACTTCGTTACGAACGCGGAAATGTTATTTTTCAAGAAAATGATATATCTTATCAACCTATGAAAAGACCTTCTTGGGAAGTAATTCAGTCAGGAACAAAATGCGTGTTTATCAGTTTCGGTTCCATCTTGGAACAAGTTAAAGATGAGGTTGTGAAACAACAACTTGATGTCATGATTGTCGATGCGAAGTTTATTAAACCACTTGATCATGAATTGCTAGATGAAATTAGTGTAATGAACATACCTATCATTATTTATGAAGAATCAAGTTTATTAGGTGGATTTGGTAGTGCGGTAAGTGAATATATGGTTCAAACAAAGAAATCTACTCTCATGCTTGAATTAATGGGGATTGATGATCAATATGTTGAACAGGGGACTAAAAAAGAAATCTTAGAAAAGTTAAATCTAGACTTAATGAGTATTATGAAAAAGATAAAAGAAAAATTGTAATTGCTGAAGGAGGGTCATGATGTTAAGCTATATCTCAGTGAAAAATTTTGCGATTATTGAAAACATCGAAGTTGACTTTAGTAAAGGTATGACTGCAGTTACCGGTGAAACCGGTGCAGGGAAAAGTTTGTTAATTGATGCCATTGGATTATTACTTGGTGATAGAGCGACATCAAATGTTGTAAGAACTGGCTCAAGTAAAGCTGAAGTTGAGGGTATTTTCATATCAAACAACCCCAAAATTAGATCATTACTACAATCGTTTGATTGTGAACAACAAGATAATGAACTAATTATAAAAAGACAAATCAATACCTCTAACAGTAATATTATAAAAATTAATAATACAGTTGTGACTTTGTCACAATTAAAAGAAGTAACTTCTTTACTTGCGGATATTCATACACAACATGATACACATAGATTAATTAACCCACAGACTTATCTTGATGTCATTGATGGGTTTTCAATGGAAGAAACCACAGTACTAATCTCTGAGTATCAAACTGCTCTAAGCGCATATAAAGGGGCATTAAAAGAACTGAAACGCCTACAAAATTCGAATAATGATATGTTAGATAAACTTGATTTAATGAAATATCAAGAAAAGGAACTCCTGGCATACCATTTAGATGCTTTAGAAGAATCTGAATTGATAGAAAAAATATCAAAAATGCAAAATTTTGATAAAATATATCAAAATCTAAATGAGGCAAAACAGGCAATTGAAGTAACTGGTGCACTCGATAATATCTATCATGCAATCAAAATGATTGGGAATGTTGAATCATATGATGATAAGTTGGGAATCATTAAAAAGCGCATGGAAGAAGCATACTATGAACTTGATGATGCATTCGAAGAGCTTAAATCAGAAGTAAATGATTTAGATTTTGATCCAAAACAACTTGATGTGTATCAAGATAGAATGAATAGTTTGGAATCGTTAAAACGAAAATATCGTAAAGACATTAGTGAATTAATTGATTATTTGGCACAAATATCAAAAGACCTATCAAACATTGATAATTTTGATGAGATTATTGTTGATCAAACAAACATTGTAAAAGAAAAGTTTTCTATTGTAAAAAAAGCTGCTGAAAAACTCACAGAGTTAAGAGTCAAAACAAGTCGTTTTATTGAAAATGAACTAATCAAAAATTTAGAAGCATTGGAATTGAAAAAAACTACGTTTCAAATCGAGTTTATTCATTCATTCGATAATAACTATTTGAATAGTGCACAATTCTTAGAACATGGTGTTGATGAAGTTGATTTTCTTATCACAACAAACGTCGGTGAACCACTTAAGCCGTTAAGTAAAACTGCATCGGGTGGTGAAATGAGTAGAATTATGCTAGGGTTAAAAACCTTACTAGTTCAATCACTTCATTTATCGCTGATTATTTTTGATGAGATTGATTCTGGAATAAGTGGTTATATTGCCAGTCAAGTTGCTAAAAAAATGAAAGACATTTCCAAAACCACACAAGTAATTTGTATTACACATATTCCTCAAGTGGCTGCGGTAAGTGATCATCATCTATACATTAGTAAAAGCGTAGAATCTGATCGTACAAAAGCGCATATTAAAATTCTTGAAGGCAATGATAAAATCATGGAAATTGCACAAATGATTTCAGGAGAAAATGTCACAGAAGCAGCCATTTCTAGTGCCAAAGAATTACTGAAAAAATAAAAAAAGAGGAAATAATCCTCTTTTTCAAATAAAAATGATAATCTAACTACGTAAATTATCATTTAATCATTACATATTTAAAGCTGTAATAAGTGTGTAAATTAATCCTACAACACCTGAAAGGACAAAACCTAAGATTAAAATAAGCACCATAATTTTACCAAGTTTTGATTTTAATGGGTTTTTTGTAATTGGTACGGCAGCCTCTTTACTTTTTTTAGGTCTCTTTTTACTAGTTGGCATCTTTTCACCTCAATCGATTAATATGATATAATATTATTATCTTATACATTATAGTATATATTCAAAGAAAAGGAAAGATTTTTATGGAAAAAAAATATCGCGTAATCTTTCACATTGACTTAAATGCTTTTTTTGCAAGTTGTGAAATGGCATCTAATCCCAATCTTTATAATGTTCCCCTTGGTATTGGAGGGAGGACAGATAGAGGTGTTTTGACAACCGCAAATTACGAAGCCCGTAAATCAGGAGTGAAAAGTGCGATGAGTGTGGTAGAAGCAAAAAGATTATGTCCTAACTTGGTTATTCTACCTGTAAATTTTCCTTTATATCAAAAATACAGTGAATTATTTTTTGAATTGCTTGGTGA
>JAFGXW010000101.1 GCA_016936415.1 Bacilli bacterium
AAAGTTGGTAGTGATGCTAATACATACAAAACAGTTCAAAATATGAATAAAAATTCAAAATAATAATTTAAGTGTAGATAAAGAAGACGAATCTAATGATTCGTCTTCTTTTAATTTTCCTCTATTTGTCATGAAAATATATGTTATTCATATTGTTTTTATGGTATAATACATAAGAATTCAAACAATGTAGGAGGGATTATATGATTGCCTTTTTAGAGAATTTATCCACAAACGCATATCTTTATATTGCCATCGCGTTCACTACTTTTTTTATACTTCAAGGAGTGTTTTCTCTATTCGGAATTGGAGATCAATTTGAATTGGATTCTGATTTTGATGGAGATTTAGATGCACATTTTGATTTATCTGATGGTGTGAGTATGACGTTACACTTATTTTCAATCCGAGGAGTTATTGCTTTTTTTGTAATGTTTGGGTGGACAGGATATTTTCTTTCGAATAATGGGATAAACGGATTTTTAGTTTTTGTAATCTCATTTATCGCCGGGGGAATAATGTTATTCTTGGTTTCACTGATTTATTTCTTAATGGGAAAACTATCTCAAAATGGAACCATTAATATCAAAGATGCAATTGGAAGAACAGGTACCGCGTATATGCCAATTCCTGAACGTAATCAAGGAACTGGAAAGATTCAAATTATTGTTGGGGAAACCTTGCAAACATTAGACTGCATTTCAAAAGACAAAGGCATTAAAACTGGACAACAGATTAAAGTTATTGGAATCAATAACAATATGCTAGAAGTCGAAGAAATAGAATAGGGAGGAATAGTATGGATTTTATAGTACCGATTTTAATTATTGCTGTTATCATTATTTTTGTCACACTTGTTGCGGTTATTTCTAGATATCGCAGATGTCCTTCAGATAAGATTTTAGTTATTTATGGACGAGTTGGAAAAGGATCAGAAGGAGCAACTAGAAGCGCACAATGTATACATGGTGGAGCTAAATTTATTTGGCCAGTCGTGCAAGATTATCGTTATTTGGATTTAACACCAATGAGTATTGAAGTTGCACTAACTAATGCATTATCAAAACAAAATATTCGTGTTGATGTCCCTTCTAGATTTACAGTTGCTATTTCAACTGAGCCTGGAATTATGCAAAATGCTGCTGAGCGTTTACTTGGATTAAACCATGAAGCAATTAAAGAACTTGCAAAAGACATCTTGTTTGGACAATTACGTTTGGTGATTGCTACAATGGATATTGAAGAAATAAACTCAGACCGTGATAAGTTCTTAGCAAACGTATCTAAAAACGTGGAACAAGAATTAAGCAAAATTGGGTTAAAATTAATCAACGTTAACGTGACAGATATTCGTGATGAATCACAATATATTGAAGCACTTGGTAAAGAAGCAGCTGCAAAAGCAATCAATGATGCAAGAAAAACTGTTGCAGAAAAAAATCGTGATGGTGCAATTGGTGAAGCCAATGCACAAAGAGATGAAAGAGTTAGTGTTGCACAAGCCGACTCAGTAGCTGTAGAAGGTGAAAACTTGGCAAGAGTTACGATTGCAAACTCTGAATCTTTACGTCGTGAGAGAGAATCTGAAGCGCTTCGTCGTGCGATTGCAGCAGAAAAAGTACAAGCCGCAAAGGCATTAGAAGAAGCTTATTTGTCTGAAAGAGATGCTGAACTTGGTCGTGCTGCTAAAGAAAGAGCAACCAAAGAAGCTGACGTATTGGTTCAAGCTAATATTGAAAAAGAACGTATTGAAATTGAAGCAGAAGCTTCTGCTGAAAAAACAAGACGTATGGCAAAAGGAGAAGCCGATGCAATCTTCATGAGAATGAAAGCGCAAGCTGACGGGATTAATGAAGTCCTTACCAAACAAGCATCTGGTTTCCATGATATTGTTCAAGCTGCAAATGGAAACCCTAATTCTGCGATTTCATTAATGATTGCTGATAAATTAGAAAAAATAGTGGCTACTCAAGTCGAAGCAATTAAAGGAATTAAAATTGATAAAGTTACAGTTTGGGATAATCTTGGTAGTGGAAAAGATGGAGATGGTGTCCCATCTACAGCTAAATTCTTATCAGGAATGCTAAATTCATTACCTGCATTTGATGATGTATTTAAAATGGCTGGTATGAACTTGCCTTCGATTTTACAAGGTAAAGATCAAACTGAAACGGCTACGCAAAATCAAGAAGTTATAAAAGTTGAAGAAGAAAACACTATTGTTGAAAAACCAAAAACGAAAGTAACACCGAAAAAATTATAATCATAAGGCTACGCTAAAAACGTAGCCTTTTCTGTTTGAAAAATAATCTCAAAATTTATGATAATTAAACCCATTTTATGATACAATTACTGTGAGGTGAATGATTATGTTAACTGCACTTTATCTTCATATTCCTTTTTGTAATCAGATTTGTGTTTATTGTGATTTTCACAAAGAAATTGCATCTTTAAAAAAGAAAACCAGCTATGTAGAAGCTCTATGCAAAGAGATTTTTAAACATAAAGATGAACTGAAACATATTGAAACGATATATATTGGTGGTGGAACACCATCATCTTTGCCAATCGAATTGTTAGAAAAAATATTCATTAGCTTGCATCAAGTAATTGATATTGACGCGAAGATAGAATTTTCGATTGAGACAAATCCAAATGACATAACAGATGAATTTGTTACTTTAATTTCCCGATATGGTGTAAACAGAGTTAGTATTGGAGTTCAGACCTTTCATGAGAAACATTTGGCATTTTTAGGAAGAACGCATCGGGAAAGTGATGTACATTTGGCAATTGATAGATTGCATAGAAATGGCATCACTAATATAAATATTGATATGATGTTTTCTTTGGTTAATCAAACCGAAATTGAGCTAGAACTTGATCTTAAAAAGGTATCTATGTTAGATATTACACACATTTCTTATTACTCACTAATCTTTGAAGAAAAAACCAAACTATATCATTTATATGAACAAAATAAAGTAAGCATGAATGGTGAAGATTTAGAGGCAGTGATGTATAATATGGTGTTAGATACTTTAATCAAAATTGGATTTGAACATTATGAAATCAGCAATTTTGCAAAAGATGGATTTGAATCAAAACATAATATTACTTATTGGTATACAAATGATTATTTGGGGCTAGGAAGTGGAAGCCATTCTCTGATTAATGGCAAACGAAGTTTTCACCCTGCAAATATCACAAAGTATATCAGTCAAATTGAACAAAATGAAGATAACTTAACATATTATGATGTAGAACCATTACGTGAAACACTTTTGATGGGGTTACGTATGATGAAAGGTATCAACGTTGCCGAAATCAATTGTACATATCAAATTGATTTACTTGAAATGTATCCAAAACTACATGATTTTATAAAAGATGGTTATTTGGTAATGAACAATGAATATCTTGCATTTACTAGAAAAGGATTACTACTTGGCAATATCATTTTTGGGATTTTTTAGGAGGTAAACATGTTACTTGGACTATTAAAAGAATATGAGTATTACTTAAAAATTACCAAAGGACTAAGTCATAACTCGATTGTCTCTTATGTTACTGACTTAAAAGAATATATTGATTTTTTAGAAAAAAACTATGAAATCAAAGACCCTGAAAAAATCACCAAACAAGAGATTAGAAATTTTATCGCAAGATTAAAACGTAAACAAAATACACAAAGTAGTATCTCACGTAAAATTAGTGCCATCCGTTCTTTTCATAAATATTTGCTGCTTGAAAAGATTGTTAGTACAAATGAATCTATTGGAGTTAGTTCTCCCAAAAAAGAGCAACATCTTCCAGTCATTTTAAGCGTGGAGGAAGTAGAATTATTGATGAATGCTGCGCTTGGTGAAAAACCACTAGAACTTCGAAATCGTGCGATGCTTGAATTATTATATGGTAGTGGGTTGCGCATCACAGAATTGATTGAACTTCGATTATCTGATTTGCATTTAAATATGGGGTTTCTAAACATTGTTGGGAAGGGAAATAAAGAGCGTATTGTGCCAATTGGAGAAGAAGGACAGTATCGTTTAAAACGATACTTAGATCGTGGTAGAGCTATGTTAAAAAAAGTACCTGGTGATATTGTATTTGTGAATCATCATGGTGAAACAATTAGTCGAGTGGGATTTTATAAAACATTGAAGTCTTTGGTTGAAAAAGCGGGAATCACGAAGACGGTTAGCCCACACACCTTACGTCATAGTTTTGCTTCACATCTACTTGAAAATGGGGTTGATTTACGTATGGTGCAAGAATTATTGGGGCACGAAGATATTTCAACGACACAAATTTACACACATATCACAAAGAAACAATTAAAATCAGTTTACGAGGAATTTCATCCTCGAGCAAATATGAAGGAGGAATAAATAATGTATAAAAGAATTTTTACAATTGTAATTGATAGTGTTGGATGTGGTGAGGCACCAGATGCGGCAGAATATGGAGATTTAGGATCTAACACAATTAAACATATAAGTGAAGCAGCGAGCGGAATATATTTACCAAATATGGAGAAACTTGGGTATGGACATTTAACCGAAATTAAAGGTGTTAAACCAATCGAAAATCCAATTGGTAATTTCACAAAAATGCAAGAAGTAAGTTTGGGTAAAGATACATTGACCGGACACTGGGAAATCATGGGATTAAAAATTGAAGAACCATTTCAAACCTTCACTGACACTGGATTTCCACAAGACTTAATTGACGAGCTTGAAAAACGTACAGGAAGAAAAATTGTGGGAAATAAAGCAAGTAGTGGTAC
>JAFGXW010000102.1 GCA_016936415.1 Bacilli bacterium
AAAATTGGTATCATTAAAGGAACAAACCATTCAACAAGCAAATTTATTATTGGTAAGAATGGATTATAAAGAAAACGAAGAGAATTATGTTTATTTTAACGATCGATTTCTAATAACACTTGGGCTAGAAGCAGATAAAGATGGCCTAATGAAACTTAGTGATTTTAAAAAAACGATGTATCCAGATGCCCTTGGAAAAGCAACATTTGAAAGTTTTTGCCAAGAAGCTAAGGAAATGATTCACAATAAAACAGACGTCGTGTTTGGCGAAAACGTCAAACATCAAAATATGCTGACAAAAGAAGCGGTATATTTGGACTCGCATTTAACTGTCGATGAACGTTATCCCAATGGTGTAGCCAAAGTTATCAGTGGGTACGTAATCAATAACACAGATAAATTAAAAATGATTGAAGAAAGAAAACTATTAGAACTTGAAAAGGAAAAATCATCTCGCGCAGAACGACTTGCTATCAAATCGGGACGCATGATGCTTTGGTATTTAGATGGTACCGAACTAGATAGCACCAAATATTTTTATGGAAATAAACTATTATTCTCAAAACTAGGATTGACAGAATTTGAAAGAAATAAATTTAAGATTGAAGAGTTTAATCAATCAATATATGATGGTGATGAAGAAGGTAGTAAATTAAAAGAAGCTTATTTTGCAATCGATGATAGGGTCGAGAACAATGAACTTGATTCTTATGATAAACTACTTGTAAAACATCAAAACATTATTACAAATGAAATTTTTTATTTTGAACATAGTTTTGAAGTAGAAAGCCGTTTTGAGGATGGAAGGTTAAAAATTCGTGGAGGATATATGGCCGATGTTACAAATGAGGTTAATCTGAAGAAACGAAATGAATTTTTAATTGGACATGATGCCATCACAGGACTTCGCAATCGAAATGCATTTGAAGAGTTTATTAATGGCCATAATATGCCAAAAATGTATACGCTAGTCATCGCAGACATAGATGGATTAAAACTAATTAATGATGCGTTTGGCCACATGCGAGGGGATCATGCAATTACTTTTGTCGGACAGCAATTTCAGACTGTTTTTGAAGATTGTTCTACCATTTACCGTATAGGTGGAGATGAATTTGCTGTGATATCAAGAGAAGTAGATGAACAAGAAATTATTAAAAAACTGAACTTAATTAGAGAAAATATCCAGTTTTTTAATACAAAGAATGAAATTCAAGTTGGAGTTTCGATTGGCTATGAAATCATAAACAAAGTGACTGCTGATTTTAGTGAAACATTTACCAATGCAGAGAATTTGATGTATCGTCAAAAACTAAGAGACCGTAATTCTCGAAAAAGTAAAACCATGGATGCAGTGCTTGAAACCCTTCATGTTAAAACAGAAGAGACAAAAGAACATTGTGATCGTCTTGGATATTACGCAAAAAAAACTCTGATCAAGTTAGGACTAACTAGAAATAGTGATTTAGATGATATTGAAATTTTATGTCAAGTACATGATATTGGTAAAATTACAATTTCTGAAGAAATATTATCAAAAAATGGGAAATTGACTTCAGAAGAATACATGAAAATCAAAAAGCATAGTGAAGCAGGTTATAAAATCATTAAAAACATTGTGGATTCAGACAACATTGCTCTTGGTGTTCTATTTCATCATGAAAAAGTGGACGGAACAGGGTATCCATTTGGATTGAAAGGTGATGAAATTCCGTTATTCGCAAAAGTAATTGCAATATGCGATGCATACGATGTGATGATTTCAGGAAGAAAATACTCCAAGGCAATGTCGATAGAAGCAGCATTAGAAGAAATTATCTTACATAGTGGAACCCAATTTGATGAAAAAATTGCAACTGTTTTTGTACAAATGATTCAAGAAAGTATCTCAGAATAATCAAATGAATCTTGCTAATTTCAACAGTTTATCAAAAATTTGTATTAAAAAAAGTCGAACTAGTTCGACTTTTTAATTGTTTCTATCCTTTTTGAATTAGAGCAAGTAATACAATAATCCATCCGACGATAGGTAATAATAACCATAGCCAATACCAACCACTGCGACCAGTATCATGCATTCTGCGAATGAATAAAGCGATACTTGGAATTAATACAGCTAAGTTATAAAGACCAGCAATTGATTGTCCAAAACGCCCTAAAATACTAAATATTACACTGATAATAATACCGATAAGAACTGGCATCCAGTATTCTCTAACATTAGATTTTCCTGAAAAGTCATTCCATCTTTTCCACATTGAGACATATTCTTTAGTAAATTCTTCCATATTGCCCTCCTTGTTTTTTCTTATATTATAACATAAGAATTTATAAAATATATAATATTTGCTGAATAATTTGTTATAAATTTGTTTCCAGTAAAGCCATTGTTAAAAAAATCCAACCTATAATCGGAACAAAAATCCATAATAGATAATAACTTGAATGATTTGCATCACGCAATCTTCTAATCATTTGTGGAAATAAACCAATTAATGTGATAATTGCGAATATCGGAAACAATATACTTGCTGTACTTAAAGTAATTCTCATGTTTGTTGTTAAGTTAATGAGGAAGATTATTAAACTTATAAATTCTGAAATCACAAATAATATAGCTCCAATGATAAAAATTGAGAAGAAAGAATTCCAAAATTGGTGGACACTAACCGTTCCTCGGTAATTTCTAAAATCACGAATCATGAAAAAATATGAGTCAATTAAATCAATCATTTCGCACCTCCATATTGTTTATCATGTTGAATATAATATTTTATAATTTTGGTTTTAACCTAGCAGTAAAGTGACGTAATACTGGTGGTTCATAATCAAACTCTAAACCAACCAATTTTTCACGATTTTTATACACTTCAATGACCGCATCAGCAACAACTTCTAAGTGTGCATACGTATATGTTCTTCTTGGAATCGTTAAACGCATTAGTTCAAGCGGACTTTTTAGATTTTCTTTGGTATCTGGGTCTCTTCCAAGTAGGAAAGAACCAATTTCAACTGGTCTTACCCCAGCTTCTAAATATACTGCATTACAAACGCTTTGTGCAGGGAATTGATCATAAGGAATATGTGGTGCAAACTTTTGACAATCCACAAATACCGCATGTCCACCAGTTGGATACTGAATTGGAACTCCAGCTTCACGTAATTTATCTCCAAGGAATCTTACTTGATCTAATCGATGTTGTAAATAATCTTCTTCAAGCGCTTCTAGTAAACCAACACTTAAAGCTTCCATGTCTCGTCCAGCAAGACCACCATATGTTGGGAAACCTTCCATAGGAACGATATAGGTACGACATTTATTATACAAATCAACATCATCTTTGATAACAATGAGGCCACCAATATTAGAAAGCCCATCTTTCTTACTACTCATTAAGAAAATATCAGCAAGTGCAAATGTTTCAAGCGCAATTTCTTCAATACTCTTATTTTCATATCCTTTTTCTCGTTGTTTAATGAAATATGAGTTTTCAGCATATCTTGCCCCATCGATTAAGACGCGAATCTTATATTTATCAGCAATTACGCGTACTTTCTTCATGTTTTCCATACTTACTGGTTGTCCACCAGCAGAGTTATTGGTGATTGTCATAATAATTCCAGCAATATTTTCTGGACCTTTTTCATTGATTATTTTTTCCAATTGGATGACATCAAAATTTCCTTTAAATGGATGATACGTTTCTGTATCAAAACATTCATCAATCACACAGTCTAGTGCACGTGCACCAGCCATTTCAACATGCGCTCTGGTGGTATCAAAATGCATATTTGAAATAAAGTATAATCCCTCTTTATTGACAAGCTGCGGCAACACAACTTGTTCAGCCCCACGACCTTGATGCGCCGGAATTACATATTGATAATTCGTAATTTGTTTGACAACTTTCTCTAATTTATAGAAACTGCGTGAACCAGCGTACGCTTCATCACCCATCATCAAAGCAGCCCATTGATATTGACTCATTGCACCGGTCCCTGAGTCAGTCAACAAATCAATGTAAACATCTTCACTACGAAGAGAGAATGGATTATATCCTGCAACTCGTAAGTAATTTTCACGTTCTTCACGCGTTGTTATCTTTATTGGTTCCACCATTTTAATTCGATATGGTGGAGCTACGTATTTTTTATTCATAAGATCCTCCCAAAAGATTGAATTTATAAAAACCCAAAAACCATTATATATCATTATGATAGCGTTTACAACAAGATATCGAATTCTTTTCTGATATTATAGCATAGAAACCTCTATTTTTAGCGAATTTGTTGATAATAAAAAATAAAAATAGTTGAGTGATTAAACATTCAACTATTTATTATTAATCTTGAAGGGGTTTTATTTTTTTTATCATATAAACGAATGGTGTATCAAGGAAAGCAACCAACACTTTAATAATATATGTTGTGATAAAAATATCCATAATTACTTCCATTGGTAGTTGTCCGATGAATGCAATTGGCACAAATATGCATGTATCGATTAACTGACTAACGATGGTAGAACCATTGTTTCTGATCCATAAATGTTTCGCGCTAGGCAACTTTGTTTTGATTTTTTGAAATAGATACACATCAAAAGTTTGACTTACAATATAAGCAATTAAACTCGCTATAGCGACCTGTGGCATAAAGTTAAAGATTGTTTCTAAGGCACTCTCTGAAAAGTCAATTGCATTTGGTGTGAACAATAACACCATCTGCATAATAATTACAGTAGAAAGCAAGCTGAAGAATCCTAAATATACTGCCTTTTTGGCATCGTTATGCCCGTATTTTTCACTTAATGCGTCTGTGACTAAAAACAAAGTACCATACATAATATTACCAAGTGTAGCAGCTAAGGTAATACCCATTACCGTAAAATCAACGTTTTTTACCACTTGGATGTTCGCTAAAATCGTACCCATAGCTATCCAAGCAAATAACCCTGTTTTTCCAAACAATTTATATACGAGTACAATTAAACCAAAATTGACAATCGCAAATAAAAACCATAATATTTCATTACTCATTTTCTTCCTCCTAGTTTTGATATCGCAGGATGGTTACGAACTGCGTTGTAAAGCATGTTAAATATATCGTAAACTTGAATAAATGTCAATAAATACATATAATTAAGTTAGCAACTCAAATCAAATAAACTCTTTTGTAAAATGGTAAGATATGAATGGAGGTGACACATGGATCAACGTGTAAACATTCAACAAGCTATCGATTGGATTGATGGAAAACTAGATGATGAAATTTCTTTGCAGGAAATCAGTCGTTACATTGGGTATAGTGCATTTCATACAAGCCGTAAATTTAAAGAATATACGGGAAGTACACTCAGAAAATATATTATGCTTCGAAGACTTAGTATGTCCGCCAAGGAGTTAAGAGACAGCGATCGTAAAATTATTGACATCGCTATCAAATACAATTTTAATTCCCAAGAAGCTTTTACCAAATCTTTTTTTCAAGCATTTGGTGTAAACCCAGGGGCTTATCGAAAAACCAAACAAGCCATTCCATTGATTTTTAAGAAAGATGTGTTATTTCCAGAAAATTTGCACAAAGAAGGGAGTATTATTATGGTTAAAGATGAAGAAATTAAGGTAAAACTAGAAGAGATCGCAGAACATAAGTTTATTTATCTTGAACGAGACGATGTATATAACTACATTGACTTTTGGGACTTGATAGACACCGAAAAAGGGTATTCGTGTGATCACTTACATGGTGTGCTAGCAAGCATTCCAGGAACCTTTTCAGAGGGATTTGGTGCATTTACAGAAACAGGATATATCTTTGGAAAAGATGCACCAGTAACATATGAAATTGACTCAAAATACAATTTTAAGGAAGTAATCATACCTACGATGAAATATTTGGTGTTTGAACATCCTGGATTCATTGAAGCAGAATTTGAACAAGCACTAAAACAAGTCAGAAGAATTGCACTTGAAAAATTTGATTACAAATTACACAACTATGAACTTGATCAATCTTTTGTAAAAGCATATGAACATAGCGGAATGGAAATTTGCTATTATTTTATTAGAATTCCATTAAAAAACAAGTGATATTATCACTTGTTTTTTTCTTGTTATTCTTTATTTTGTTTTGCTTGATGCACAACAAGTTGAGGGAATGGAATTGAAATTCCGTTCGCATCAAGTATTTTCTTTAATTCTTTATTCAACAATCTTCTAACACTCATGCGATTTTTTTCCTCACAGTGTGCAACCACCCTAACCACAACCGCAGAATCGCCTAATTGATCGACACCATCATAAACAGGACCAGAAACAATTGTAGGGATTTTTTCTTTGATCATAGGTAAATTCTTTTTGATAATTTCTTCCACTTTATCGATATCAGCACTATATTCAATCGAAATTTCAGATATTGCAAATGATAATTCTTCAGACAAATTGATGATTTCTCGAATATCAGAGTTTGCCATAATTAGGATGTTACCATAAATGTTTTTGATTCTTGTATTACGAGGACCAATTTCGATAACTTGTCCTCTAAAACCACCAACCTCTACGAAGTCACCAACAATAAATTGTTTTTCAAAGATAATCGATAGCCCAGCAAATACATCTTCTAATAGCCCTTGTGCACCAAACGAAATAGCCAAACCAACAATTCCAGCTCCGGCAAGCAAAGTAGGTGTAGGTACGTTCCAAGCGGAAAGCACAAGAACAAGAGCAACAACCATACTACCAAACTTTGCGATAGAAATGATTAAAACACCGATGGTATCACCTCTAGAGCTATTTCTAGTAAACAGCCTAATAACTACAGAAATGATATAGTATAGAATTCCGATAAACATAATAATTGCAATACTTTCTAAAATGTTAATATAGTTGTTTTTTATCACACTGATCACATCAAAGAATTTACCAATTGAACTATCAATGACAGTCGCAAAAGCAGTGTTTGGAAATAAAATATTGGTAAGACTTCCGATTAAAATAAATGCAATGATAATCCCTAAAACAATCCATTTGTGTAGATCTAATCTACTTTTTTCTTCTTTCATTATGTTTCCTCCCTATTCTACAATAATATTATCAATAATTTGTTTGATCATATAGTCACTTTGATTCCTAATTCCGATTGTAATTTTGTATGTCTCGGTTGATGGTAAATATATAATAAATGTAGCTGATTTTGTTGCACCATTATTGACAAATGGAATGGATTCACTCATCAAGTAAATCAAATATTCACCACTTGTATCAAACGAATCATAAAATGCATATTGAAAATAATGGTTTGGGTCAGTTACAACGATTGTTACTTCAATATATTGATCAAATTCCTCCACTGTGTATTCATATGAGTAGGTATCTAGTGTAACGATTTCTTCTTGATAAATGGAGACAGTTTCTTCCCTTAAAGTTTGGGGATTCGTATAAATAGCAGTACAATCAAATGTATATGTAGTGTCTGGGAACAAACCATTGATCTCAAATTCACTGCCTTCATGAGTACTACCTTCTAATACGATTTGTTCAGACCGTATTAGAATATTATTTTTATAAATATTCATAACATACTCAATGTTATCAACTCTCATATCATTGTAAAGGTAGAAACCTATCGTCTGACTATTTACATAATTTTGATATACAGATGCATATAATTCAAATGGAGGTGTAACCCATATTTCATCAAGTAACTCAGTGCCATCGACTGTTGTACCTTCTAAATAGATATGAATCGGTTCTGATGTGTAAATATCAGATAACGCTACACGCATAAAAGGAGAAGTAATGTCTATAGACGAATAAAAAATTTCTGGGTCTTGTTCCCATCGATATCCATAATATAAGATAATAGAACTATATATTGCATCTGGATCATAAATAGATACATCCACAAAATAATTTGTTTCATAATCGATGCTTTCTGTTGTAACCGATAAAATGGTTCCTCCAATTTTTGCTTCTGTGGTGATCATTAAAGTATCCAGTCGTTCTTGGCCAAATCCTTTACTACCATAGACGCTTAATCGATATTCTGTATTATATTCTAAATCAGCAAAATAGCCTGAATTTTCACCCAAGCCAATTGGTTGTTCATAATATTCTAATTGATTTTCAACGACAACATATAGTGTTGACAAATCAAGTGCATTGTCTTCATCTGTCACGTTTACTTGATAAACGATTTCTTCACTAAGAGCAACAGCCTTCACAATCTCAGCTTTTGGTGATGCTGGAATTAAAACAACAGCAGCAACGACAGCAACTGTGGACATAGCAAAAGTAGACATTAAGTCCTTAATTGCCTCAAAACGTCTTTTTGTCTCTTCGTTTTTCTTTCGTTTAGATTTTGACATAGCTTCTCCCTTTTTACAATCAAATCATCGTTTTGTTTCTTTAATTTTATTATACACATAAACATGAAACTTGAAAATAGAAAGTTTATATTTCGAACAAATATATATAAATATTAAATGAGTACTCATTTGAGATCTGTTTATACTACAAAATGTCACCAATAAACCTTAAATAACATGTGAATATTGGTGTGTTTTTTATAAAACAATAATTTTCATACACGGTTTTTATTGTTTTGTAGTAAAATAGTAATATTGATATAAGAACAAGGTGATTAGATGAGAAAACGAGTCGGTATCGATATTGGTAGTACAACAATTAAAACAGTTGTCGTTGATGAGCATGATAAAATTATTTACAAAAAATATTTACGACACAGAAGTTCAATAACCAATTCTTTGATTGCCCTTTTGGTAGGGTTAGAAGAGTCTTTTTCTGGTGAGACATTGTATGTGAATTTCACAGGTAGTGCAGGTATGCATTTGGCTACGGGAATAGAAGCGCAATTTACCCAAGAAGTGATTAGCGCGACAGAAGCCTTAAATCATGAAGCTGGGTTATTTGATGTTTGTATTGAACTAGGTGGAGAAGATGCGAAAATCATCTTCTTTGATGGAAATAACATTGAACAACGTATGAACGGTACTTGTGCTGGAGGAACTGGCGCGTTTATTGATCAAATGGCAACATTATTAGATGTGTCAAGTGATGAATTAAATGAATTATCCAAACAACATGAAAAAATATACCCTATCGCATCACGTTGTGGTGTATTTGCGAAGAGCGATATACAGCCGTTGCTTAATCAAGGTGCCAATCACGCTGATATAGCCGCAAGTATTTATCAAGCAATTGTGAATCAAACCATTGCTGGATTGAGTCAAGGACGAAAAATCAAAGGTAGAGTTGCATTTTTAGGAGGACCATTGACGTTTTCAAGTGAACTACGCAACCGTTTCATTGAAACCCTGGATTTAACAGATGTATTTATCCCTGAAAGTGGGGAAGTATTTGTTGCTTATGGGGCTGCACTTACTGCAAATGAAACAAGTTTTGAAATGGAAGAATTGATTAAAATTGTGAAACGATATGATCATTTAAACCGTCACAAACTAAAGAAATCTCTTGGTGCGCTTTTTAAGAATGAAGCTGAGTTAGAGTCCTTCATTCAACGTCATAATCAAGCAAAAGTAGAGGAAACTTCGCTTGATTCATATCAAGGAAATGCTTATTTGGGAATTGATGCAGGAAGCACTACAACAAAATTAGTGCTTCTCAGCGAAGAAAATAAAATATTGTATTCCTACTATTCATCAAACAAGGGAAACCCTGTAGAAATGGTTAAAAAAGCCTTGTACGAAATTTATGCTTTGAAACCAGAAACAGTACAAATCGCAGGCGCATTTTCTACTGGTTATGGAGAAGAATTAATCAAACATGCATTTGATTTAGATGGATCCGAAGTAGAAACCATTTGTCATTATGAAGCAGCTAAATTCTTCAATAAAGATGTTGAATTCATCATCGATATTGGTGGACAAGATATGAAATGCTTTAAAATAACAGAAGGTGTTATTACATCAATAATTTTAAACGAAGCTTGTAGTAGTGGGTGTGGATCTTTTATAGACACATTTGCGACATCATTGGGCTATGAGATTAAAGATTTTGCTGAAATAGCGATTCAAGCGAAAAGTCCAGTTGATTTAGGAAGTCGCTGTACCGTATTTATGAATAGTGGTGTCAAGCAAGCACAAGCCGAAGCGGCTAGTACAAGTGATATTTCCGCAGGACTTGCATATAGTGTTGTCAAGAACGCATTGTATAAAGTGATTCGTGCCAATGATGTCAAAAAAGAACTTGG
>JAFGXW010000103.1 GCA_016936415.1 Bacilli bacterium
ATGACTGTTCTAACAACTTGAATTGCTTCGTTTGAAGAGGAATCAGATGCAGTATATATCACTTCATATGATCCAATGATATCAATGAATAGATTAGAGTCATCAATTGTAACACTACAGTTTGTGTCGTAATTATCAACACATATTGCACCTAAATCATGATAAGATTCAGTGACCTCATGATAAATAACACTGTTGCCTATTATCTCAATCACAGGTGAAGTCGTATCAATTACTTCAACGGTTCTAGTGATGGATTTGGCTGCATTCTTTGACAAATCCATCGCCTCATAAACGATTTGGTATACACCAACACGATCTACTTCAAGAAAGGTATCGTCAATCGTAACTTGGCATGTTTTATCAATATCGTCGATACAAGTTGCGCCAAGTTCTTGATAAGGTTCTCCAACCTCAATGGTGATTAAATCTGCGCCAGAAAGCATAATGGTTGGAGGAGTGGTATCATGTTTATCACATCCAGAAAGGACAATAAGTAGTGTAAATAAGAGTGGTAATATCATTGATATTTTTTTCATTGGGAACCTCGTTTCTAAGAAATAATTCACAATCTTACTTTTTATTATATTATATTTTCACTGTATTTTCATTCATTAAATGAATTCAGGGTGATAAATACTCTTTTTTTCTTTTAATCCATCATTTCTTTTTTCTTACTGGATGAAATTTCATATATAAATTTCATTACATGGTATAATATAGTTGAATTGAGGAGGCGATTATATGAAATATGCTGTTATGCTATCTGGATGTGGAATTGGAGATGGCTCTCAAATTGAAGAAACTGTTTTAACGTATTTAACATTAGAAAAAAATCATATTCAATATATTCCTACTGCGCCAAATAGGGAGTGCTTTGATGTTGTCAACCACTATGATGAAAATCAAATAGATTCTCAAACAAGAAATATCCTTGTCGAATCAGCTAGAATGGGAAAAGGAATGATTGTTCCCCTAGACAAAATTGAAGTAGATGACTATGATGGATTGATCATTATTGGTGGAATGGGTGTTTATAAAAATCTTACTAATTTTGTTGATAAGAGAAATCAGTTTACGATCTATGATGATGTTGATTCAGTGATTAAGGCTTTTTATAAAGCAAAAAAACCAATTGGAACCATGTGTGCTGGAATTATACTTGTGGCAAAATCTCTAAGTGAGTTATCAGATGATTTACATGTTGGAATGGTTGGTAAAACGTTTTACGATTTATTTGAACAACTGGGGGTTACTGTTGCGCAAATTAGGGGAAATGAGTCTTATGCTGACTTCAATAATAAAGTGGTAAATACCCCCGCATTCTTAGGTACTCAAAAACTAGAAGAGATTTTGGATGGAATAGAGTCTATGGTGAAGTCAATGAGAGCATTAAGATAAGAAAAACTGTAAAAGTCGAAATTTTTCGACTTTTTTTAACCGTATAAAATATAATTTTTCAGATTCTTTTGAAGTGAAAAAGTATTTATACTAAAAAAGAATGCTTTATATAATAATTTTATCTATGTTACAATAGAAACAATAGTGATTGATTTTTAATTATTACAAGGAGAAAATAGATGAACATATTAGAGATAGGGATTACTGTATTTGTTTTCATTGAGTTTTTAAATATTGTGATGCTTTATTTCATTCCTGAATCAAAAAAGGGAAATGGAGTAGGTGTTTTTAATGATTATCATCAATTAATCGCGAACAATGATGTCAATGATTTTGTAGGGTACTTGATAAATTGGGTTGCAGGTGCAAAGTTAATTTTTATCATGATTGGAATTGTGGTTGTAATATTTGGGAATTATAATACACAGTTATTTACTGTCATTGCGTTGATTGTGTCGATTTTATCATTTTACTGGAGATTATTCCCAACAATTTTAAAACTTGATAAGGCAGGAAAGATTAGTCCAAAAGGGTATTCTAAAATATTGAATGTTATGATTTTGTCTTTTATCATTGGATTTGTGTTGGTTTTGGTGATTGCACTGGTATAAAATCATTTATTAGATAAATAGAATCGATTGTACTGAATTTGAGGAGAGAACTATGAAAAAACTAATTTATTTATCATTATGTGGTTTCATTATATTGTTATTCGGATTCACAACTGTGCATGCTGATGCAGGAGAAGAAAGAACCATTTATTTGAGTGCAACCGAATATGATTACCCACCTTTTTCTGTGACAGATAATGGCAAAGCAGATGGTTTTTCAGTGGAACTGTTGAAGGCAGTCGCAAAAGAGATGGGAATTACAGTATCATTTAAGATAGATCAATGGAGTATTTTGAAAGAAGAATTAAAGAATGGCGAATTGGATATTTTGCCATTGGTAGGATATACTTTAGAGCGAGATGAAATATACGATTTTACAGTCCCTTATATTGTTATGAGGGGAAATATATTTGTTCGCAAAGGTGAAACTGAAATTCTATCACAAGATGATTTGTATGGGAAAGAAGTACTTGTCTTAGATGGAGATAATTCTCAAGAGTGGGCATGGTCTATTGGACTTGATGAGGAATTGACTGCGACTTCTACTTACACAGAAGCCTTTTTGTTGTTAGAATCTGGGCAATATGATGCTGTATTGGCACAAGGCTTGGTTGGAGAGAAAATTATTAGTGACGAAGGTATTGCTAATATTGAACCAGTGTACATTTATGATAATGATGGATTAACCAAAATAAAATTGAATTTAGAAGGATATGAACAAAAATTTTGTTTTGCTGTTGTTGAAGGAGATTCAGAACTGTTATCGATTTTAAATGAAGGATTGGTCATTGTTTCAGCAAATGGAACATATGATGAACTATTTCAAAAATGGTTTCCGTTTTATATTGAAACAACACCAGTGTCATTACAAGAGGTACTACTCTACGTCTCAGTTATCTTAATTCCTATTTTAACTGTCATGTTTGTTTTGTATGTTATCACTGTCAGAAGAAGTGTCAGAATTAAAACAGAACAAATCGAAAAAAATAATTTTGCAAATCAGATTATCGCCAATGCATTTCAACATAAGTTTTCTTCTGCTTTTGAGCGATTTGATTATATTTTA
>JAFGXW010000104.1 GCA_016936415.1 Bacilli bacterium
GATTTTGCAAAGAAGACTTTTACGTAATTCGTGATTCCACCAATAAATGAACCAATTGCTCCGATATACATTCCTATTGTAAACATTGTTGGAATAATGGTTAGATTATAATTTTCAATTACAACAAGATTGAAAACATCGCTTGATGCTAAAAAGATGAGAACCACTCCACTAATCATTGCGTGAAAGAATTCAAGCGTAGTCGTGAAGAATGTTTTACGTCTGAGATATACGTGGGCAATGGATATTCCTAGTTGAAATATTGCAGTAAAGTTGAAATATGGTAATATCTTTTCAAAGTTTTCATTCAATAAAGGAATACTTTCTCCGTCAAAATAAATTGCGATTAATCCAGGTTGTAGATTGATTAGGTAAAGAAATATAATGCTTCCAAATATTAAAAATAGTGATTCAAATAAAGAAACTTTGTAAACATTTTTAGGAACTGCGGGTAGCTTTGTTGGATCAAATACATACGTGTTTTCTTGTATTTTTGGATTGATGTATCTTGCGACCAAAAAGCTTCCAATGAATACAAATCCTATGGCAGCAACAAGAGCGTTGATAATCGAAGGAATTGTATAGACCATGTTCAATATGATGTCCATAAAATCATATGGTTCGGGACGATTGAAAAATTCAATTGTATTAGCCAGTAACAAAGAAAGAGGTATTGTAATGGATAATATCTTTATTATCAAGTACATGAGTGGCTCCATATGTCTTGGAATGAGCGGTTGTTCGTTTCGGTAGCGAAGTGCTACTGTTTTTGGATCTCCAAATCCTTTTAAAATTTCCTTAAGAGCTTCCTCTTGGTTTTCACCTTGCTCTAGTCTTGCATCGAGTTCTTCTAAGATTAAACTTTTAAGTTCTTGTACCGTATCTTTTCGATCTTTTTTAAATAGATAGTGCTCTACTTGATTTAAATATCTTTCTAATAATTCCATTATAAATCCTCCTTCAATAGTTTATTAATTGTTTGATAGTTTGTTTCGAATTCAGTAGATAACTCATTCAGTATCATGATTCCGTTTTTACTCAGTTGATAATATTTTCTTGGCCTAGGTTCTACCACTTCCCAAGTGGAATCCAATAATCCTTGTGTGTCGAGTCTTCTCAATAATGGGTATAATGTGTTTTGATCTATTTCGAGTCCCTTTGTAAGCATTGTTTCAGCCAAACTATATCCATAGTGCTTTGTTTTTAACTGAGATAACACAGCGAGTACCAGTGTTCCTTTTCTTAATTCAAGTCGAAGATTTTTCAGTATTTCTTCTTTTTCGAACATGTTCATCACCTCAATCACATTATAGTGTATACCATACAGTATTGTCAATAAAAAACTATTTTATTTTTAAAAAATTCATTTTCTCTTGAAAGTTCTATTATAATGTTATAATAGAAGTAGGAGGTGTTATTGTGGAATTTTTCAAACTATATATCATTGCATTTATCGTTTTTTTAGGAATTGATGCGATTTGGTTAGGATTGGTTGCACCAAAGTTTTATAAATCTCAAATTGGACATTTAATGACAGAATCTCCTAATCTGATTGCGGCTTTGGTTTTTTACTTGATTTTTATTATAGGGCTGGTTTTCTTTGTCATTCAACCTGGTGTTCAAGATCAAAGTATTGGGCATATTTTGCTTGCGGGGTTCTTATTTGGTTTTATTACATATGCGACATACGATTTAACCAATTTGGCTACGCTTAAAGATTGGCCAATTCTAGTCACAGTAGTTGATTTGGCTTGGGGAAGTACATTATCACTCTCGATATCTCTCATTACTTACTTTGTGTATAACGCAATATGGTAAAACCAGTTATTGTCATTTCTTCATGTATTGAACACGACAGATGTCGATATGACGGAAGTTTTATCGCTAGTAAATATGTGAAAAAATTAAAAGAATACTTAGAATTTATTACTGTCTGTCCAGAAATGGCAATTGGGCTTCCAAGTCCAAGAGAGAGTATTAGGTTAGTAAAGAGAGATAATGTAGGTCATATTCAACTATTAGGTTCCAAAAGTGGAACAGATTTTACAGATAAAATGAATGATTTTTCAGAAACGTATTTGAGAAAGCTGGATCCTCAAAAAATTGATGGATTTATCTTGAAAAGTAAATCGCCATCTTGTGGTATTGGGCAAGTGAAATTATACAAAGATATTTTGAAAGCACCACTAATTACTGGTCGTCATACTGGTTTCTTTGGTGGGAAAGTGAAAGAGATTTTTCCTACGTTTCCTATTGAGCATGAAATGAGATTAACCAATGATGAAATTAGAGAGCATTTTTTAATTACCGTATTTACTAGAGCTCGTTATAAAGAAGTTAAATCAATGAAAGATTTGGTTAAATTTCACAGCGACAATAAATATTTGTTTATGGTTTATAATCAAAGTTCTTTAAATCGATTGGGTAATATTGTGGCAAACCATGAAAAGTATCCATTGCTTGAAGTGAAAGAAAAATATTTTGATGAAATGTTAAAAACGCTAAATCGTATGCCAAATCGAAAAAGAAACATCAATACATTGACACACATATATGGTTATTTTAAAAAGGATTTACGTATAAAGGAAAAAGCATTTTTTACGGATAGTATTGCGAAATATGAAGCTGGGTTAATTCCGATTAGTGCAGTCTTAAGTGTGCTTAGAAGTTGGGTAATTCGTTTTGAAAATGAATATTTATTATCACAAACCCTATTTGAACCATATCCCGTTGAACTAAGTGAGTTTCCAGATTGAGACTCTTTGAAACAATTGATTATAAGGTAATAAAAAAAATAGGGAACATTGAGATAAGAGAGTACAATGCGTTTAATTTAGCAACAACGAAAACCAAATTAAATAAGAATCTAGACAATGGATTTAATAAGGTGTTTGATTATATTGGTGGGAACAATGAATCAAAAGAAAAGATTAAGATGACGGTTCCTGTTGTTAGTGTGATGGAAGAGGAGTATTATACGACAAGCTTTGTCGTTCCTAAAAAATATGATGTTTCTCACATTCCAGTCCCAAAAGATTCTAGTGTAAACATTGAACACATTGAACATCAAGTGATGATGTGTATTAAGTTTTCTGGTCATTGGGATGAGAAGAACTTTGATAAGTATAATCAACAGTTGGTGGATTATGCATCAAGTAATCGAATTGAAATCACATCTAAAAGGCATTTGTTACGTTATAATCCGCCATTTATGCCATCGTTCTTACGCAGAAATGAAATTTGTTATGTCATTCAATACAAAGAGGCTTAAAGCCTCTTTTTTTTGCGTATTGCAACATCAAATAACACCTATATGTTATTATTATAAATAAGAAATGAGGTGTATTTATGCTTAAAATATTGGAAGAATCAACGCTTGGTCATGCAGATTATGGTTGGTTGAAACCGAGGTATCATTTTTCTTTTGCAAATTACTATGACAAAGATAAATTGGGAATTGGACCGCTTCGTGTTTTAAATGATGATATTGTTTTTCCAAATAAAGGATTTGATCCCCATCCGCATCATGATATGGAGATTATAACATATGTGATTCATGGAGAGCTTACGCATACAGACTCTATGGGAAATACCAGAAAGGTAAAAAGAGGAGGCGTTCAATACATGAGCGCTGGAACTGGTGTGGTACATAGTGAGTATAACAATGGGTCTGAAATCTTAAGATTATTACAAATTTGGTTTTACCCTAATCAAAAGAATTTGGAACCGAATTATGGAGATTGTGAATTTGACCAAACGCAACGTGAGAATCAGTTTTTACATATTGCTTCAAGTAAATCTGGTGATGGGTACATCAAAATGAATCAAGAGGTTAATATCTTTGTGATTGAGCTCGACAAAGACAACATCAAATCGTTTGATATCGATGCTAAGCAGTCTTTATATTTGGTGCAAATGGAAGGATCATCTTACATCAATCAACAATTGGTTGAAGAAGGAGATGCATTATACGCAACTGAAAACGTAGAGATTCAAGCATTGGATAACTGCCATATTCTTCTAATTCAAATGTAATATAAAAACCAAAAATGGAGATAGTAAATCTCCATTTTTTCTTGTATAATGAAAATAGGGTGGTGATATCGTGAAGTTCTTCAAATTGTTCAAAAAAAGTAATACGTTGAGATGGTTGAGTTTATTTATTATTCTTGGAGCAGTTTTCTTTATCACCAATGGGTTTATTTATCGTAGTCAGTATGCAAAATATTCTTATGAATATGATAAAGCAAGAGCACTGGTACATTATGATGAAATTCTACACACCTATGAAGACTATATTATGATGATTGATAACTATTTTGTAGAATTTTCTGATGGTGTGAACCAAGCATCATTTTCAGTTTACATGAGCAACATGTTATTAGAAGATAACACTGTTGAATCTATCCTAATTTCACCTAACGGGGTTATTGAATTTGTATATCCGGAGAACAATCAAATCATTGGCCAAAATTTTTTGATGGGAAAAGAAATTATTGCATTAACTCAAATTGAAGAGGCAGTTCAAAATGATATTACGTATTTTGATTATAATGATACCCTAGACGAAATCGTGATGATTCATCCTATATATATTAACGGATCGTTTTATGGGTACATTGATCTCAATGTTTCAAGAATAAATTTGATTGCACAATATGCTGAATTTGAGGGAACCCATTATAATGCTGTTTTGTACGATGAGCATATGCCAAATAACATTACTCAAAATTCGAATTATATAATAGATGAAAAACTTGCTTTAGATTTCCCTGGATTACATTTAGAGATTGTATTTTTTCATGACATAAACACGTACAATAATGCAAACCTATATTTACTTTTTTATACTATGATTGGTTTTGTATTCTTTGGTGTGCTTCTTAGTTTTGTGTATTTTGTTGTAAAAAGTAAGGAACATTTAAAAGAACAGGTACATAGTTTTGAAGAATATGACCAATACTCAAAACTACCCAACAGCAAGAAACTATTCCAATACATCGATCATTTAATCAAGAAAAGACAAGTGTTTTATTTGGCATTTGGAAACTTGAACAATATGAAGCAAATTAATGAGAAGTTTGGTCATAATATTGGCAATGAATTGTTATTAAAAATTATTGAATTGATTCATGAAGTTATCACTTCAAATACTTCTATTTTTCATTATGGAGGAGACGAATACTGCGTTGTTATTGAAAGTGATTCTAAAATTGAAGTTAAAAATATATTAAATAGAATTGACAATATCTTTGAAACAGATATCATTGTCCAATCTGCACGTGCAAATTTTTCGATTACGTTTGGTGTAGTAAACTATCCTGAACATGGCACAACAACAGAAAGTTTGCTTCAAAATGCTACGTTGGTAATTAAAGATCCACGTATTGCAAACAAAAATGTAGTGGTGTTTTATGAAAAACAACATTTATTTTTAGATAAAGTGGATAATAACTTTGAGAAAATAGTGAACAAAATGGATTTGGAGTTATTAGAGGTATATCTTATGCCTATTGTGGAAACACAAACAAACCATATTACAGGATTTGAATGTTTAACTAGAGCATTTGATGACAATGGAAAGCCAATGGATACGGAGCAATTGGTTCATGTGTTAGAGAGAAACGGACGTATTCAAGAACTGGATGAGATTGTGTTTAAAAAGATGCTTAAAATTATGAAACGTATCATTGCCCAGTACGAGAATGAAATATATTTGAGCTTAAATGCTTCAGCATTATCTTTAAATGAAGAATATGTTGATAATGTGATTCGTTACTATAAAGAAGCTAATCTTAGCAAAGGAATCATTGTTCTTGAGTTAACAGAGAGTTATAAAGTTGATGATTTTGATTACTTAATTCGTTTGTTTAAGCGTTTAAATCGAGCTGGTATAAAGATAGCAATTGATGATTTTGGTAGTGGCTATTCATCACTTAGTTATATTACAAGATTTCCAATATACGCCATAAAAATAGATAAAGAGTATGTTAGAGATTTTAAAAATAATGAATTTAATCAAACGCTAATATTCACGCTCACCTCAATCGCAGAAGTA
>JAFGXW010000018.1 GCA_016936415.1 Bacilli bacterium
TAGAAAAGTAGACAGATTAGATTTAGAGACAATCGAATTTCATGAAAAAGTGTATGAAGGTTATATGATAATTGCAAAAAAATTTAGTGATCGTTTTAAAATAGTTAATGGGCAAAATCCCGTTGAACAAGTCGTCGAGGATACAATAAAAATATTAAAGACTGTGATTTAGGTGATAATATATGGCATTTGATAAGATACGTTCTTCACAACCAATGGTTGTTCAATTACTTGAAAATAGTGTAAAAAAAGATCGTCTTTCGCATGCTTATTTATTTGAGGGTGAAATGGGGACTAAAAAATTTGAAACAGCATTGTATTTTGCACAAATGCTTTTATGTACAAATGAAAAAAAGCCTTGTTTGACTTGCCACAATTGTCGAAGAATTGCCAGCCAAACTCACCCAAATGTCTATATCATTGAACCAAATAAAGGAATTATTAAGAAACAACAGATAACTGATTTACAAACAGAGTTTTCTAAAACCGGTGTGGAAAAAGGTCCGAAGATTTATATTATTAAGGAAATCGAATGCGTAAACGTGAACGCAGCGAATTCGTTATTGAAATTTTTGGAAGAACCTACGCCAAATACGTATGCAATTTTGACAACCACGAATATTAATAAATTATTACCAACTATTATATCTCGCTCACAGGTTGTGCAATTTTCATCGTTAAGCAAAGTGATTATTCAAGAAGAGCTTGAAGAAATGGGATACCCAGTTCAAACCGCTTTAATTATTGCAAATGTTACTAGTTCAGTTTCTGAGGCAATTGATATTGCAAATAATGAGTTTTTTATGAGTATTCTTGACTTAGTAAAAGAATTAAATAATATTATTGCCTCACAAGATGAGTCGATAATCATTTACTTTGGAGAGAATAGTAGTATAATATACCAAGATAATAGTTTAAGCCAATTATTCTTATCGTTACTAATAATATATCAAAAAGATATTATCAATTATAAAATCAACGATCAAAAGCATATCGTGTTTACGGATGAGATTGAATCGATTGAAAGTATCGCAAGCAATAAAACTAAAAACAGACTGATTGAAGAATTAGAAAGCATGTTGAGTTTGAAAGCAAAACTCAATTCCTACATTAATGAACGACTGGCATATGATAATTTATTGCTTAGTTTAGAAAGAAGGTAGTAATATGGCAAATACCGTAATAGGTATTCGATTTAAAGCCGTAGGGAAAAAGTACTATTTTGACCCTGCTGGATTTGATGTATCAATAAATGACAAAGTAATTGTCGAGACAGTTCGTGGTATTGAACTCGGGACAGTTATTGAAGAACTAAAGGAAATTGATGATTCAGAAGTAATATCAGCATTAAAACCCGTACTTAGAATTGCTACGGAAGAGGATATGATAAATCATCAACGAAATCAAGATGATATTCCAATTGCATTAAAAAAATGCGAGGTTCAAATTAAGAAAAATAAGTTAGAAATGAAACTCTTGGGTTGTGAATACACATTAGACCGTACGAAATTAATTATCTACTTTAATGCAGAGGGAAGAGTTGATTTTCGCGAATTGGTTAAAGATTTAGCGAATGAATTTAAAGTCAGAATCGAGTTAAGACAAGTAGGGACAAGAGATGGTGCGAAGTTCTTAGGTGGCATTGGACCATGTGGATACTTGATTTGTTGTAATACATTTTTAGGTGATTTTGATACAGTATCAATAAAAATGGCGAAAAATCAAAACTTATCTCTCAATCCTGTGAATATCTCAGGATTATGTGGAAAACTACTTTGTTGTATTAAATATGAGGATGATACATATAAAGAACATCGACAAGTTCTTCCAAAAGTGAATTCTTATGTGAATACTGTTGATGGAAGAGCCAAAGTAATCGCTGTGAATATTATTAATAAATCTGTTCGTGTAATGACTCAATCTGAGGGTATAAAATCATTTGACTTAGAAGAGTTGTTGAATATTGAAGAGTTTGATAGTAAAACAGTGATTCAAGATGAAGAATAAGTGAGTATAATGAGTAAGGAAGTCATTAATGATCTGTTGGGTTATGATGGATTGAAAATTATTCAACGACCAGACATGTTTAATTTTTCACTTGATTCTACTTTGTTGGCAGATTTTTGTAATCCCCTTGTAAAGACCAAAAAAATATTGGATTTGGGAACGGGAAATGCTCCAATTCCATTATTTTTATCGTTAAAAACGAATGCAAAAATTATTGGTATTGAAATACAAGAGGATGTGTTTGATCTAGCAAAGAGAAGTGTAGAACTTAATCATTTGTCCGATCAGATTACAATTATTCATGATGATATCAAGGGAATACATAAGAAATTTGAAAATGGGGAGTTTGATATTGTAACTTGTAATCCTCCATTCTTTAAATATAAGGAATCTTCGCACACTAATAAAAACGAATATAAAACAATTGCTAGACATGAAGTCCTTGTAACGTTAGAAGATATCATTGTTGAGTCAAAAAGATTACTTTCTACAAAGGGTAGTTTGGTGATGGTTCACCGAACAGATAGACTAGTTGATATTATAAACCTATTAACGAAACATAATTTTGCATTGAAAAGAATGCGTCTCGTATACCCAAAAGTGGGAGAAGTTTCAAATATGGTATTGATAGATGCTTCAAACAATGGATTACAGGGATTAAAGATTTTAGAACCATTATACGTACATGAAGATGATCAGTATACCAAAGAAATCTTAAGAATTTTTCATTATGGAGAAGAGTGATTTGATGAAAAGACAAAAAAGCTTTCAAAATGATTTGCCTACATTATATTTGGTTGCTACACCGATTGGTAATTTAGAGGACATGACGTTCCGCGCGGTAAATATTTTGAAAAGTGTAGATATCATCTATGCAGAAGATACTAGAGTGTCTCATAAACTACTTTCTCATTATGACATTTCAAAACCGTTAAAGACATACCACGATTTCAATAAAGAGGTCAAATCAAATGAGATATTACAACACCTCAGAGAGCATCAAAATGTTGCGTTAATCAGTGATGCGGGATACCCATTAATTAGTGATCCTGGTTATTTCTTGATTCGAGAGGTGATTGAAGAGGATTTTAATGTGGTATCTATTCCTGGAGCAAATGCATTATTGACTGGCCTAGTCGTTTCTGGGTTGCCACCTCAACCTTTTACTTTTTATGGATTTCTTGATAATAAAGAAGGTAAAAGAAAAAAACAATTAATGGAATTGAAAGATAAAACGGAGACTCTTATTTTTTACGAGTCACCACATAGAGTCACAAAAACCATCCAAAATATCCATCAAGTATTTGGGCTAAGAGATGTTGTTATCGCTCGAGAATTAACCAAAAAATTTGAGGAAGTAATCCGTGGAACTTCAGAATCATTGAAAGATTTGGAAGAATTAAAAGGTGAAATGGTATTAATGGTTGCGGGAAACAAGAACAGTATAGAAGAACTAGATATGTCAATTTTAGAAGAAGTCAAAATGAATATAGAAAATGGCCTTTCTTCAAAAGATGCAATTAAAGAGGTTGCAAGAAGACGTAACTTGACGAAAAATGATGTATATCAAGAATATCACAACGCTGATATGACTGATGAAAGGAGGCAATAAAATGAAAGAAACATTTTATATCACAACCCCAATTTATTATCCGAGTGGCAAACTACATATAGGGAACACATATACAACTGTGTTGTGTGATACAATCAATCGTTATAAAAATCTTAGAGGATTTGACACTCGTTATCTAACAGGAATGGATGAACATGGGCAAAAAGTTCAAACGGTTGCTTTAGAACTTGGAAAAACACCTCAAGAGCATGTTGACGATATTGCCGAAGACACGAAAAAATTATGGAATATGTTAGATATTCAATATGATGATTTTATTCGTACAACTGAGAAAAGACACAAAACGATTGTAAAACAAATTTTTGAGAAATTACTGGATCAAGATGACATTTATCTTGGAGAATACGAAGGATATTATTGTATGCCTGATGAGTCCTTTTTCACAGAAACTCAATTGGGTGAAAACCATACTTGTCCTGATTGTGGAAGACCAACAACAATTGTGAAGGAAGAGTCTTATTTTCTTCGATTGTCTAAATATGAAAAACGATTATTAGATTTTATTGATAAGAATCCTGATTTTATTACTCCTGAATCTAGAAAGAATGAAGTAGTTTCTTTCATTAAACAAGGTTTATTTGATTTGAGTGTTTCAAGAACAAGCTTTGACTGGGGTATTAAAGTAATTTCTAATCCTGCACATGTTGTTTATGTTTGGATAGATGCTTTATCAAATTATATAAGCGCACTAGGTTATGGAACTGACGATAATTCTTTGTATGAAAAATACTGGAAAGGTGATGAAGTCATCCATGTTGTTGGAAAAGATATTTTGCGTTTCCACGCTATTTTTTGGCCAATTATGTTGATGGCATTAGATATTCCGATTACATTTAAATTGTATGCACATGGTTGGTATATGATGAAGGATGGGAAAATGAGCAAATCAAAAGGAAAAGTAGTTTATCCAGAGCCATTAATAGAAAGATATGGACTCGATCCGGTGCGCTATTACCTATTACGTGAATTGCCATATGCAGGTGATGGTGTATTTACACCAGAAGATTTTGTTGCAAGAACGAATTTTGATTTGGCAAATGACTTTGGTAATTTATTGAATCGAACCATTAATATGATTAATAAATATTTCGACTCAAATTTGGAGAAACCAAAACCTTCAAATAGTAGTTTCGATGAAGAGTTAATTCAAAAAACACAAGATACTGTATTGGCTTTTCAAACAAATATGGATGAGTTGAAAGTAGCTGCAGCAATTCAAGAAATCTGGAGTTTGGTATCTCGTACCAATAAATATATAGATGAAACGACTCCTTGGGTTCTGGCAAAAGATGAAGACAAGAAAGTAGATTTACAAAGAGTAATGTATAATCTTGTTGAAGCAATTAGACATATTGGTATACTTTTAAGACCTATTTTACTTGAGGCTAGCGAAGAATTATTTAAACAATTAAATATATCAGAACATCTTCAAACATGGGAGAGTTTAAAATGGGGAGAATTAGGTGACATTGAAGTAACGAAATCACCTGTTCCTATTTTCCCTAGATTAGATAAAGAAACAGAAGAAGAATATTTGACGAATCTTTTAAATAATAAGGTTGTACCTGTTAAAGCAATTGAAGAAGATTTAATCGATATTTCAGACTTTGCAAAATTGGACATTGTTGTAGGAGAAATACTAGAATGCGCGAAACATCCTGATGCGGATAAATTATTGGTTTCTAAGATTAATACTTTGGATAAGGTTAGACAAATTGTTTCGGGAATCTCTGCATATTACACACCTGAAGAATTAGTCGGAAAAAAAGTAGTTGTAATTAAGAATCTTAAACCTGTAAAAATTAGAGGAATATTGAGCGAAGGAATGATTCTTGCAGGAAAAAATAAGAAAGACTTGGAAGTATTAAGCGTTAACGCTCTAAACGCTGGAGATAAAATATCTTGATCTTATTTTTTAAAAAAGAATTTAAGAAAATCATTATTATCGCACTAGGAAGTTTGATTGCTTCTATTGGTATCGTTTGGTTTATAGACCCATCGGGTTTGTATTCAGGAGGAGTTACAGGGATTTCTCAATTACTTGTTAATATTACATATAAATATACTGGTAACAGTATTAACTTAGGATTATTGTTGTTTATTTTGAATATCCCCATTATTGTTTTTGGATATTTAAAAATGAGCAAAAAATTTATTTATTACAGCATTTATTCCATTGGACTACAATCATTATTTATTGGATTGCTACCAATATCGATTGTTTTAGAGAATGATTTGATATCCAACGCTCTTGTAGGAGGGATTCTACTGGGTATTGGTTCGGGACTCTGTTTGAGAGTTGGAGGATCAAGTGGAGGAGTAGATGTTATATTTCAATATTTATCATTGAAGAAAAATATTACAGTTGGAACACTTGGTAATTATTTAAATGTTTTTATCATTGCCATTGCTGGGTTTATATTTAGTTGGCCAATTGCAATATACACACTAATTCGTGTTATAATTACAAATCTTGTAATTGATAAAGTACATACTTCTTATAATTATATTAAGTTAGAAGTTATTACGGAGAAAGGTGAAGCAGTAGCAAATCTTCTCGTATCAAAAGCGAATCACGGGGTCACTGTTACAAAAGGAAAAGGAGCTTATTCACATAATGATAAAGATATATTACATACAATTATCTCATCCTATGAATTGAATAAGTTTGTCATGTTAATAAGAGAAATTGATAGCACTGCATTTATCTCGGTGGGCACAGTAAAAAAGGTTGTTGGGAACTTTACTAAAATCTATATTGATTAGTAAATATCTAGTTAATTTTATTGACAAAGGGTACTAAATAATATATTATATACTTCGGTACATTTACAAAAGAACACCCACGCCCGACATTATAAAATATAATTGGAGGACATTAGAATGAAAACATTCATGGCAAATAATCAAAACATTGAACGTACATGGTTTGTTGTAGACGCTAAAGGCCAAAGACTTGGTCGTTTATCTACTGAAGTAGCTACTATTTTAAGAGGTAAACATAAACCTACATTTACACCTCATGTAGATTGTGGAGATTACATCATTGTAATCAATGCAAAAGAAATTGAGTTAACTGGTAACAAATGGGATCAAAAGAAATATTACAGACATTCACTTCATCCAGGTGGTTTAACTACTACTACGGCTAAAGTGATGAACCAAACTTATCCTGAAAGAATGATTGAGTTTGCTGTAAAAGGAATGCTTCCAAAAGGAAGATTAGGTAGACAAATGTACAAAAAATTGTATGTGTATGCTGGGAACGAACATCCACATGCAGCTCAAAAACCACAAGTTTTTGAGTTGAAAGGTTAGGAGGAATTTAAATGGCAAATGTAGTAATGTACAGAGGTACAGGACGTAGAAAAAGTTCAGTAGCTCGTGTAATGTTAACACCAGGTACCGGAAAATTCATCATTAACGGAAGAACATTTGAAAACTATATTCCATCAGCTGCAACACGTTTAGACGTATTACAACCACTAGAAATCACTAGCACAAAAGCATCTTATGATATTAATGTTACTGTTTACGGTGGTGGTATAACAGGTCAAGCAGGAGCAATCCGTCATGGTATTACTCGCGCTTTACTTGAGGTAAATGCTGATTTTAGACCTGCTTTAAAAGTGAAAGGTCTAATCACTCGTGACCCACGTGTTAAAGAACGTAAAAAACCAGGACTTAAAGGTGCTCGTAGAGCTCCACAATTTAGTAAACGTTAAAAATTGCCAAAAAACACAACATCCCACGTTGTGTTTTTTTATTTCATTTTAATTTGAATATATGACAATATTATTGAAAGAGTATATATATTTATACTGCGTGAATATGTTATAATTTCACATGAGAAGGTGACCGAAATGAGTAAAGAAGATACAAGAAGATATTTAATACTGAAAGATCCTAATATTTATAAGGGTCTAATATTTCTAGCACTTCCTGTCATGCTGAATAACTTTATCAAGACAATTCATGATATTGTTGACATGTATTTTGTTTCAAAAATTGCAGATCATAGTGCAGAAGCAGTTAGTTCGATTTCAATCACTTTCCCTGTAATATTTATGTTTATATCAATTGGAATAGGACTGGGAATTGCAGGTACTTCATTGATCTCACAATTTGTAGGTTCTAATTTAAGAGAAGAAGCAAAACGTTACGCGACAAATCTCTTCATAATATCAGCATTAATTGGATTATTGTTAAATATCATAGCATTTTTTGGAGCACCATTTATAATGGAATTGATGGGAGCAACAGGATATCTATTAACCAATAGCGTTTCATATTTACAAATTCGTTCTTTTGAACTTACAGCAGTGTTTATTTTCTTTGCTTTTACAGCCATTAAACAAGCAGATGGGGATACTATAACTCCCATGTATTATGGTGTTGTTACAATTATTCTTAACATTATTTTATCTCCACTTTTAATCTCTTTATTGGATTTAGGTGTACAAGGTGCAGCATACGCTACATTGATTGCAAATATTATCATTATGCCATTTGTTTTATATCAGTTGTTTTTATCCAAAAACGGACTTACTGTTTCTTTTGTCAATCAAGGATACCATGCAAAAGCAGCAGGTGAAATTGTTAACACTGCAATTCCAGCATCTACAGGGCAAGCATTAACTGCTGTTGGGTTTATTATCATGAACTCAATTATTATTTCTTATGGTACTGAAACCTTAGCAGCATTTAGCGTAGGGAACAGATTGAGTAGTTTAATCTTGCATCCAGTTATGGCAATTGGAACAGTCTTAGCAGCTTATATTGGTCAAAACATTGGTAATTTAAACGTCAGTAGGGCAAAAGAATCTGTTCGAAAAGGAATGATATTATCTGTTTCTGTTATGGTAGTATTAAGCGCAATTGCTTTGTTCTTAAGAGAACCAATGATTGCACTATTCTTGAATGATGATCCGGTATCATTTGAACTTGCTGTTAAGTACATGTTTTTCTTGATTATTGGGTTACCATTGATGGCTGTATTTCAAACTTTTATTGGGACATACAATGGAACTGGACACACAAATTACACTTTCATTGTAGGTGTAACTAGATTGTTTATATTGAGAATTCCTTTGATATTTATCTTTAAGTATTTTACAGATATGGGAAGCAGTGGAATTTGGACTGCCATGTTAATTAGTAATTTTATCATTGCATTTATTGGTTATGCATTTTATACCAGATTGGATTTTACACCTAAAGTTGATATACAAGGCTAGAAGATTTCTTTTAGTCTTTTTTTAGTCTATTTTCTAATTGTATTTTATTGGTAATTGTACTATAATATGGAAGTCAAGGAGTGATATTATGGATGTACGAGTTAGATACGCACCAAGTCCAACAGGACACCTACATATAGGTAACGCTAGAACCGCTTTGTTTAATTATTTATTCGCTAGAAAATACAATGGAACATTTGTTTTAAGAATCGAAGATACTGATATCGAAAGAAACGTATCAGGTGGAGAAGAATCACAACTAAAATACTTAAAATGGTTGGGAATTGAATGGGATGAATCAGTTGATATAGATAAAGGTTATGGTCCTTATCGTCAACTAGAACGATTAGATATTTATCAAAAATATGCTCAAATTCTTGTTGATACGGGAGTAGCATATAAGTGTTATTGTACTCCTGAAGAACTGAATGAAGAGAGAGAACATTTAAGTGAAGAGGGAAATGATCAAATTCACTATTCACGTAAGTGCTTGGGATTGCCAGATCAAGATAAGCCTTTTGTATTACGTTTTAAGGTTCCTGATAATGAGATATATAGCTTCAATGATATTGTTAAAGGTGAAGTTTCATTTAGGAGTGAAGATTTTGGCGATTGGGTTATGATGAAAAACAATGGGATTCCTACTTATAATTTTGCTTGTGTAATCGATGATTATCTAATGAAAATATCACACGTTTTAAGAGGAGAAGATCATATTACCAATACACCTAAGCAATTAATGGTCTATAAAGCACTCGGGTGGGATGCTCCAATATTTGGTCATATGACACTTATCGTAAATGAAAATAATAAAAAATTGTCAAAAAGAGATTTTTCAATTATTCAATATATTGAGCAATATCAAGAATTGGGTTATTTACCTGATGCGCTATTTAATTTCATTTCATTATTGGGATGGAGTCCTACAGGAGAAGAAGAAATTTTATCACATGATCAATTCGTAGAACAATTTGATGAGACGAGGTTATCTAAATCTCCTGCGAAATTTGATAAAGAAAAACTAGCATATATTAACAATAGATATGTAAAGGAACTAACATTAGAAGACACTGTTGAATTATGTATGCCACATTTGGTTAAAAGCGGAATTTACGATGGACAGTCAGATGAGTGGGTAAACGCATTGGTTTCAATTTTTAAAGACAGAATAAGTTATGGTGCTCAAATTATAGATTTATATGAAGAGTTCTTCAATCAAGAATTTGTTCTTGATGAAGAATCCAAAGAATTTTTAGAACAAGATGGTGTGAATCAAACGTTGATAGTGTTTAGAGACCTACTAAGTCAATTAGATGAATTTACTGCAGAAAATATTCAACCATTAATCAAGGAAACGGGTAAAAATGCTGGTGTAAAAGGAAAAATGTTATATATGCCTTTACGAATTGCGACTACTGCTTCTATGCATGGACCAGATTTACCAAAAGTATTGGCTTTGCTTGAAAAGGAAATTGTTTTAGAAAGACTAGATTCCATTATAAAATAAATAACAGAAAGTCTTCGGACTTTCTGTTTTGTCTTCAAGGTAAAAGTGTTATGATGGAATCAAATAGCTTGCTGTATATAATGTATTTAGATAGGGTGATACGATGGAAACACGAATTAATAAGTATTTAAGTGAAATTGGGTATTGTTCAAGAAGAGAAGCAGATCGACTAATTACCGATAAAAGAATTACTGTGAATGACAGCATTCCTGAAATCGGAATGAAGATATCTGAAAATGATGTTGTGAAAGTTGATGGTAAAGAAGTGACTAGAACTGAAAAACTGGTGTATATTGCTTTGCATAAACCAGTAGGAATTACATCTACAACAGATCAATCCATTAAGGGAAATATAGTAGATTTTATGAAATACCCAACTAGAATCTTTCATGTTGGAAGATTGGACAAAGACTCTTCTGGGTTGATTTTGATGACAAATGATGGGGATATAGTAAATAAAATTCTTCGTGCAGAGAATAATCATGAAAAAGAGTATATTGTTCGAGTTGATAAGCCTATTACAAATGAATTTATTGATGGAATGAAAAGTGGTGTTCCTATTCTTGATACAGTGACGAAACCTTGCATTGTTCAAAGAATTGGGCACAAGGAGTTTTCCATAATTTTAACAGAAGGTATGAATCGTCAAATAAGAAGAATGTGCCATTATTTTGGATTTGAAGTTCATAATTTAAAACGGGTAAGAATTATGAATATTGAATTAGATATTCCAAAAGGTGAATGGAGATATCTCACGGAAAACGAAATAAAAACGTTGAAAAACTTGGTGGAAAACTCTACAAAAACATTTATTTAAAAAAATGTGTAAGTGAGCAAAATATACCTATTTTAGCACTTTAAAGCACTTGTAAAACGCGTAGGTAAAACATAACACAAAAAAAATTGTTTGCATTGATACAAAATATATATTATAATAATCACTAGAAACGAAGAAAGAAAAGGAGATTTACATGACTGGTACAGTAAAATGGTTTAATTCAGAAAAAGGTTACGGATTTATTACTACTGAAGATGGAGCAGACATTTTTGTTCATTTCTCAGCAATTGGCGGAGAAGGATTCAAAACATTAGACGAAGGTCAAAAAGTTGAATTCGACGTTGTTGAGGGAGACAGAGGACCTCAAGCTTCTAACGTAGTAAAACTTTAATGAATTAGCAAAACAGGAGATTTTCTCCTGTTTTTATTTATTTACTCTTCATCAGATATTCGTTATAATTTAGGTGGATAAAGGTGTTAATATACATAAATTATGTTATAATCATTTTGATAAAGCAATTGATTTATAATGATAAGGAAGTGTTACAATGAAAATATTTAATTCATATTCAAATCAATTGGAAGAGTTTGTTCCAATTCATAAAGGAATTGTAAATATGTATGTTTGTGGTCCAACTGTATATAACTACATTCATATTGGAAATGCTAGACCAGTTATCTTTTTTGATACGGTTAGGAGATATTTTGAGTTTCGTGATTACAAAGTGAACTTTGTTTCTAACTTCACTGATGTGGATGACAAAATTATTACCAAAGCACTGGAATTAGAAACAACAGAAAAAGAGGTCACTGATCAATTTATTGCGGCGTTTTTAAGAGATGTGGAAAAAGTAAATTCTTCAACAGATTATTTAAAACCTAGAGTGACTGATTATATGGATCATATCATAGAATATATTGGAATTCTTGTCCAAAAAGGCTATGCATATGAAACGGATGGTGACGTCTATTTTCGAGTGGAAAACGTGCAAGAATATGGAAAATTATCAAACAGAAATATCGATGATTTGATTAGTGGGTCAAGAATTGATATCAATGATAAAAAAGAGAACCCTCTTGATTTTACCTTGTGGAAAAAGACAGAAATCGGGATTAATTTTGAATCACCTTGGGGTCGCGGAAGACCTGGTTGGCATACAGAATGTGTGGCAATGATTGATGATATTTTTGGCGAGCAGATTGACATTCATGGTGGTGGTAGTGGTTTAATGTTTCCTCATCATGAAAATGAAATTGCACAGTCTCTGGTTTTAAATCATCATCATTTAGCGAAGTATTGGATGCATAATGGACTGTTAAATATATCTGGAAATAAAATGAGTAAAAGCGAAGGTGAGATTGTACTAGTCAAAGATTTAATTATTGATTCAAATGCGTTTAGATTATTCACATTATCCACGCATTACCGTAGCCCAATCAATTATTCAGAAGAAGTTTTAGCATCATATGAAAAAGAGTGGGAAAAATTAAAAAGGGCTTATACCTCTTTATATTTAAAACTTGATTTGGCAGATGCATTATATGAAAATGCTATAATCGATCCGGATTTGCTTCTTATTTATAAAGACTTCTTAAGTGCAATGGATAATGATTTCAATACACCTAATGTGATTACCGCTTTGCAAGATTTAACTAAAATAGCGAATCAAATGTTGCGAAATAAAACTGAAAATGGTGTTATTTTGTCTGTGATTAAGTTGTTTGATGATATTTTTTCAGTGTTGGGATTGAGGGTTGATGTTTCTCCACTGAATTCATCTGATAAGGAAACATATCATTTATGGATGAAAGCACGAGATGATAAGGATTTTGATAAGGCTGATATTTACAGAAATATTCTTCAAGAAAAAGGTATTATTTAATGAATCAACTTAGTGGAAATACATTGGCATATCTTGGTGATAGTGTATTTGAACTCGCAGTGAGAGAATATCTCATTTCTAAAGGTGTTACAAGGGTTGACGACTTGCATAAACAAGCAATAGTATTCACAAGTGCAACTGGGCAAATGAATGCGTATGATTTATTAGAGTCAAATCTAACAGAAAAAGAAATGAATATATTTAAAAGAGGAAGAAATGGTGAATCAACTCGGAAACCCAAAAATGCTTCTTTGGCTACTTATCAAAAGGCAACAGGATTTGAGGCTCTAATTGGATATTTATATCTTGAAAACGAGCAAGAAAGACTTCAAGAATTACTTCAAATTATATTTGAGCATACCACAAAATAAATGTAAGGTAACGATATCATGTTTTGTCTTATGATTGACTGTAATGCAAAAGCACTGTAAACTACTGTTATATATTTGGAATAGACAATAGTATTTGTGCATATTGAATAACAAAAAATGTCTAAATCAAATTTAGACGTTTTTTTTAAAAAAGGAGGATTAAAATGAAGGCAATGAAGATAACCTTAGCTACTGTACTGTTTGTATTTTCATTTTTGTTTTTTCATGTCCAAAATGTTTTAGCATCGAGTGCAGAGACATTAGTTGTTCATTACCATCGTTTTGATGATAGAAGTAGTGAATTTGATTTATGGTTATGGACGGGGGGAGAAAGTGGTTCTAATTACGCATTTAATGGGACTGATAGTTATGGTGTCAAAGCTACGATTGATTTGACAAGCACCCCACTAAGTGGCGTAGATAGCATTGGGATAATTGTAAAAGTAGGAGATTTCTCAGAAAAAGACATCGAAGAAAACAGATTTATTTCAATGACAAATCCTAATGCATCTGGGGAAGTTCACGTTTATTTATTGCAAGGAGAATCATACATATCATATGTATCTTCTGATACAACAAGTTGTAACAAAGATGTATTTTTGGACCCTGATAATTGTGCACAAGATTTGAGTGTTAGAATTGTGGATTCATATTTTGATGATAATTATGATATTTTCTTTATGGCGACTGTGCCAGTTGCAGCAAGTAATGTTGTTGTATTAGAAGATGATATTGTAGTCCCATATACTGGATTTTCAACTGGAGCAAGTGGAACACTCCATTTAAATACTCCCCCGGTTTCATCTAAAAAATACGTTTTAGAAATAACAGTTGGGGAGGATACAATATCAAGTATTGTAAGATTTGGTAATTCATATGATTCAACAATCTTTCAAAATGCATATAATTTTACTGGATGGCTAGGTGTGCAATATACCAATCTAGAAACAACATTCCGACTATGGGCACCTGTATCAAGTGAGGTTGAAATCAATCTATATTCTGCTGGTCACACAATATCCACCAGAAGTGATGGTGCAGACTCACCATATGAAACTCACAGTTTGACATATTTTGAAAAAGGTGTTTGGACAATCACAATTCCAGGAGATTTGAAGAATACGTATTACACATACAGTGTGATAAATAGTGGCACAAAGATTGAAGATATCCCAGATCCTTACGGACAAACATTTGGGTTGAATGGTTTGCGTAGTATGGTTATTGATTTTGATTCTGCCAATCCAGAAGGTTGGGATTTAGACCAAGGTATAGATGGATATACCAATGCTAATGAGGCCATTATTTATGAACTTCATGTTAGGGATTTGACAAGTCAGTTGGCTTGGGGAGGACCTTTAGAATATAGTAAAACTTATATGGGGTTTACGGTTTTGGGAACAACATACACCAATCCAATTACGGGTGTCACGGTTTCTACAGGATTAGACCATTTGGTTGAACTAGGAATCACGCACGTGCATTTATTGCCGACATATGATCAAGATTGGAATGATGAAAGAAACTTTTTATTCAACTGGGGATATAACCCGCAAAACTACAATAGTCCTGAAGGTGGTTATTCAACAGACCCATATGATGGTAATGTTCGAGTAAATGAATATAAACAAATGGTAATGGCACTTCACAATAATGGAATAAACATCATTCAAGATGTTGTTTATAATCATACTGGGCCTGGAGCATATTACAGTTTTAATCGGATTGTACCCAATTATTTTTATCGATTAAACTCGGATGGATCATTTAGCAATGGAACTGGTGTTGGAAATGAAACTGCAAGTGAAAGATTTATGGTGAGAAAATTCATTGTAGACTCAGTAACCATGTGGGCTGAAGAGTACCATATAGATGGATTTAGATTTGATTTAATGGCTGTACACGATGTAGCAACAATGAATTTGGTCGCTATTCAATTAGAGAACATTGATGCAGACATATTTGTATATGGTGAACCATGGGGTGGAGGTACCATTGCACTTGATTATAATTTACAAGCCGGGAAAAACAACTTAAGTAATATGACTTTGATTTCAGCGTTTAATGATCAGTTTAGAGACACCATTAAGGGTTCTACATGGGATGCTGGGAATGCAGGATATGTGAGTGATAGTGAAGGTGTTTTTGATGTTATGAACGGAATCAAAGGAAGTACAAGCTATTGGGGAAATACCTCAACCCAATCAATTAACTATGTATCTGCTCATGACAATTTGACATTGTATGATAAGCTTTTACGCGTGAATGGTGTAACTACCTACACACAAGAAGTGGATTATCAAACCAGGCTCGCAACTTCCATCATTATGTTTAGTCAAGGAATTCCATTTTTCCAAGGTGGAGATGAATTTTTAAGAACAAAAGGTGGAAATGAAAATAGTTACGACGCAAGTGATTTAGTGAATCAGTTAAGTTGGGTAAGAAAATCAAATAATATGGAAGTGTTTGAGTACTACAAGGGAATTATTGAAATTAGAAAACAATTTGAATCTTTCCATATGATAACAAAAGCTGATATTGATGAACATCTAGAATTTTTATATCCTGATGGATATGGAATGATTGGCTATCGTTTAACAAAAAATTCAGAAGATATTTTGGTATATCATAATGGTGGAAAATACTCAAATGATATTATATTACCTGAGGGAGCATGGAAACTTTTAAGCGATAGAGATGAGGCGGGATTGGCTGGGTTAGGAACATACTCGACAAGATATCCAATTGAAAAGGCGGAAACGCTTGTCTTTGTAAAAGGAGAACAAGGGGATGTAATCGAATCACCATTGCATTCTCCAGAAATCACCAATACTCTCGCAGTAATGTTTGAAGGAGGAACTTTCAATTTGACATCTTCATCGAATATATCGGCATATCAAATCAATGATGGAGATTTTATTTCTGTGGATATCCCTGCGAAAACTATTTCAGTAACTGGACTATCATCAGGCGTATACGAGTTTAGGGTGAAAGATATCTATGGAGGCATATCTGAGCCATTTACGTTTACTGTTTTAGAACGAGTGATTGTGGAGCAAACATGTGATGAATTCCCAGATCAAGAGAAATGTCAACCGTTAGAGCAAACATGTGATGAATTCCCAGATCAAGAGAAATGTCAACCTGTGGAACAAACTTGTACTGAAAATCCAAATCAAGACATTTGTTTCATTGATGATAGTGATAATACAAACGTAAAAGTAATTATCATTTTAGCTGGAAGTGTTTTGATGATTGGTATAGGATTTGTTATCATAAAGAAAATAATTATATAAATGGAGTACGAAAAAATCGTACTCTTTTTTTATTATATCCTTGGATTAATAGATTGAGTGACAAAAACATAAAAATAAGATACATTGCATGTGTCTTGCTTTAATGTGCTAAACCAGGCTAAAACACCTTATATAAAAGGATTTATGACATTTTAGTGATTTGTGGAACCGCTATCATGTTTTGTCAATTTGTTGACTATATAATTCAAAGAATGTAAAATTATAATATATATTTATGAAAACGCTTTTAAAGAAAGAGGAGAGATAAAAATGAGAAAGATTTTAAATTTATTACTTGTTTTCATGTTGTCCGCTGTAATTGTTGGGGTAGGCTTTAATAATGTTAAAGCAGAAGCAACTACAGATGTGACAATTAATCTTCACATTCATCAATTAGACGGTGATTACACGAACACCGGTACTGGTTCTTGGGATGGGATTCAATGGAATAACTGGACTTTCGATTATGGTACTGCATATGCTACTGTAACGCAAAGTACTGATGATTTTGGGAAATTAATTTCAATTACATATACTGCAAATCAAATTAATGCAGTTAGTGATGAGATTGAGTACAAACCTACGAGAAACGTAAACGTAGATGAGGCTGCAAATTATTTAGCTCCTGGAGATGGTAAAGTATTTGCTGATGTTACTGCATTGAAAGATGGACTAGCAACTACTCTAGATTTATATTATGTTGAAGGAGCATCTGAATGGGTTGTTGGAGAAGCAGACTTAGGTCTGTTATTTGTCGTTTATGCTGACCCACTTGTTGCAACTGGAGACCCAGTTTACGAAGGTTGGGAAATGTGGAGCTGGAGCAACGGTTCTACTGGAACAATTGACTTACTTCAATTCAATCAAGAACTTTCATTTAAAAAAGGAATATATAATATTGAAGGTAGACTTGGTGTTATTAAAGTGTCTGCAGATGCAAGCGGTAATACAGGATTTAAATTCAGATTTGGTGAATGGGTAGAGCAAACTGCTGAATATTCATTTGACAATACTGCAATTAGAGGTTCTGGAGCTGCAATCATTCACGTTGAAAAAGGTGTGACACCTTATCATGCAACAAGCGCGGAATTCATAAATAGTGTATTTACTAATTATGAATTAAATGCAGGAAATAAATTTGTTGATGGTACAATTGTATCTTCACCAACTACCATTGAAGTATCATTATTGATGCCTCAAAATCCTGCTGGATTTGATGTTTCTAGATTCACATTATTAGATGGTGAAGGAAATAGTATTCCTATTTTATCTGCTGTTACTGATACGATGGCAAATTTAGGAACATTTACTTCAGATGTTACTTGTGAAGCCGGAGAGAATCATTTTGTCTTGTATGTTACCTCTGCATTGGAACATTCAAAACTAGGTCTTGTTGGATCACTTCAAGGATGGAATCCTGGTGCAGCAATATTGTCAACGAAAGATGATTCAGTTGGAAATGCTGTATTTGAAGTATGTACTTCTCAAGCAAACGGAGAATATAAAGTATTGTATGATCCTGCTGGAGACGGATTTACATGGGATGGAAACATGGATCCAAATGTAACAAAAGATAATCAAATGTTTGATTTTGAAGGAAATAGTGCTGGTGTATTCTACATTGATGCTAATATTCCTACTGTATCTTCTTCATTTGTTGGAACTTATGTTTCAGACTTTACTCCTGAAGAAGGACAAAAAACAGTGATTATTCACTTTGAAACTACAGAAGATCATTCGAAATTAGGAGTGGTTGGAGCATTTGCGAAAAGCTGGAATGTTGGAGAAGCTTATTTATCAACAAAAGATGACACCAGTGGATATGCAGTGTTTGAAGTTCCGACATTATCTTCTACTGGAGAATTTAAAATTAAATTAGATGGTGGAGATCCTGGATTTACTTGGGATGGAGTTATCGATCCAGAGTTAACCATTCAATTGGCTTATGATATGGGAGATGCAGATTCAGTAGAAATCTTTATTAATGCTGCTGGAGATACAGTATTTGTTGTTGATGGTACTGCTGTTTCTACTCCATTAAATACAAATAATGTACAACTTACTGTTGCACCTGAAAATGCTTTGGAATTTGGAGAACAGTACTATGTTCATTACAATGAATTGTTATTTGAAAATTATGTAACTGTATTTGTTGATTCTGAATTAGATCATTCTAAACTTGGATTAGTCGGTACATTCCAAGGTTGGGACATCAGTTCTCCTTTATTATCAACAAAAGATGATGAAAATGGAAATGCAGTATTTGAACTAGCTTTAGAAGATGCTTCTGGTGAGTTTGTTGTTGTTTACAATGATACACTTGCATTTACTTGGGACGATAAGATTTCAGGTAATGATAATTTAGTCTTTGAAGTAGATGGTTCTACTGCTGTATTGTTTGATATGGTTCCACCAATGGTTGCTGCTGATGAAGTTGGGACATTTGTTTCTGATTTCACTCCTACTGTTGATGAAAAGACATTAATTATCCATTTTGAAACTACAGAAAATCACTCGTTATTAGGTGTGGTTGGTAATTTTGTTAAAGAATGGAATGTTACTGAATCATATTTATCAACAAAAGATGATACTTTAGGATATGCAGTATTTGAACTTCCAGTTCCTGCAACTAGAGAAACTGGAGAATTCAAAATTAAATTAGACGGTGGAGACGCTGGATTCACTTGGGATGGTGGAGTTGATCCTGAATTAACAGTTCAATTAGCTTATGATTTCAATGGAGAAAGCACATTAGAAATCTTTATCGATGCAACTGGAACAGTGGCATATATCGTTGAAGGTAGCCCACTTCCTAGTTCATACCCTATTTATAACGCTGAACCAAACATGGCGGATTATGGTGCATTTGAAAGAGAAGTATTCCCAATGCAATACGTATCTGCAGTTACTGAATCAAGTGTATTAGAATTTGCAACATCAAATAATTTCGTTGCTGCTGATGTTATCAATGAAACTGGTACTTATGCAGCAACTCCAACTAGCATTATGTTACAATTCTTAAACGCTGCTCCATTAATGAATGATATTGAATTGGTTGATGGTGATGGTAATTTAGTTCCGATTGAAAGTGTTGGATATGGTCTTGGTGGAATTGGTGAATACACAGAATTAAGAACTTGTGTTCCTTCTAACTTCAACAAACTTACAATTTATTTGAACTTGAATACAATTACACCGACAGATTTAAATAAAATTGGTGTTGTTGGATCAATTCAAGGATGGAATCCAAGCGCTGCAATTGAACCAATCGGTATGGATTCTTCTGGAAATTACGTGTTTGAAATTTGTGTAACCAAAGATGATGGTATTACATCTGCGGAATTTAAAATCTTATTTGACTCTAATGGCGATGGATTTGCTTGGGGAGACGTAGAAGTTACTCCTGGTAACGTTGTTGTTGCACTTGATGGAGCTGTTGAATATTATATTGAAGAAGGTCAAACTAGCTCAAATACTAGTTCACAAAAAATAGTATTATTAGATGCAAATAAATTAGATATTACTAAAACATATCAATTGAGATTCACTGATGAAAATGGATTTGAAGTATTTATTGATTTAGATCTTGATGATACTGCTCCATTTAGTGATTTTACAGTCAAAGCAAATACACCGTTAGAGATTGAACAATGGGCAACATTTAACATTATGGACTTCTATAATAAATTTGACTTTATTGATAACCGTGATGGTGAAGTTGATTATGTAGTTGTAACTAACATTGATACATCAGTTCCTGGTGCACAATCATTTGTTGTTACTGCTACAGATGCTTGGAACAACGTTACAACTAAAACGATTAATTTCACAGTATTAGATGCAGATCCAGTTATTACAGGTACTACTTCAGTTACGTTTACTGCTGGAGATGATGAACCGGATTGGACTACATATGTAACTACAAATGAAGGAACAATTACTGTTGACACATCACAAGTAGATATGGATACAGCTGGTGTATTCTTCGTTAGATTTACAGCTACTGATGCTGGTGGAAATAAGGATGTTCATAGTTTAGAAGTTACGATAGAAGAAGGTCCTGCAAAAGATACAGGATGTGGAGCATCTATTAATGTTGCAGGTTCAGTTGTTATTGCTCTTATTGCCGTAGCTGGAGTTGCATTAGTTATTAAGAGAAAATTTTAGGAGAGGAAGATTAATATGAGAAAACTATTATTATTAACTGTATCCCTATTAATTACTTTTGTATTAGTAGGTTGCGGTACAGATACAACTCCACCTTCATTTAATGGGGTTGTTCAAAATGCTACAATTACAGTAAAAGTTAATTCAAGTGAAGTTCCTCTTACAGGAATTTCTGCAACAGATAAAGATGGAAAACCTGTTAGTATTGTTATTACAGGTAATTACGATTTAACTACAATTGGTACTTATAGTATTAATTTAGTTGCAACAGACCCAGATGGATATAGAACTACAATCGCAGTTACACTTAGTGTATTAGCGTTAACTTGTGAAGAAGATCCAGAACAAGATATTTGTAAAACAGCTTTAGATAAAGCTAGAGAATTATATGAAGGAACTATTTACAATGTCGATCTAAATCAAAATGGTACTCCTGACTGGCAAGAAGATACAATTGAATTGTCTATGGGGTATAGTTATTATGGTGACGACAATGAAGCAAATGCAGTATGGCAAAATGTTCTTAAATTCATGGAACAATATCCAAACATTACTGTAACAAGAGATCCATTATTCTCAAGTGGTTGGGAAAATGGTGATGATGGATTATTGGTTTTACAAGAAGCTGCTTTATTAGATGGAACATTACCTGACATTTTCCATAACCCAAAAGGTGCGGAAACATATGATAAAGGTATGACGATTGACTTAACTCCTTACATCTTGACTGATGAAGAAGCAGGATTCATTACACCGAATGCATTAAGTGGAATGATGACTTACGATAACCTTGAAATGTGGGGTATTCCATGGCAAGGTGTTGGACCAATGGTTGTTCTTAATACTGGTTTATTAGAAGCATTGGACATCGATTTACCTGGATATGATTGGACTTATGCAGAGTATGAAGCGTTACGTAATGAAGTTGGAGCGATTACAAATGCTGGACAATGTGTATTCCCTGGTGTTATTGACTTCTCAATTTTTGGACCAAACTATTTTGATAGCGTTCCAAATGGATACAAAGGATACAACTCTGTTACACAAAGATTCGATTTTGCTGGAGCTACTAATTATGGTGCTTGGTTAGAATCAGTTGCTACAGAAGCAAAACAAGGTTGGCATTTCTATGATTTAGATGAAGCTGATCGTGAAGCAACTTGTGAAGGTATTACAGATTCATGGACTGGTGGAGTACGTGCCGTGAATACAATCATGTTATATTCATTTAACGCAGACGTTAACACAATGGTAAATAATGGTCAAACAATCGACATTTATCCATATCCTGTTGCACCTGCTGGTGGACAAACTGCTACTTATACATATCATGACTATTACAGTATTTCAAAAACATTAGAAGCAGATAGAGTAAAAGCCGAAGCTGCATTCCAATTAACAAAGTGGTTAACATATGGTGTTGAAGGATTAGAAAGTAGATGGGATTTAATTTATGATAAAGACCCAGCATTATTCGCAAGTGGAGACTTATATTTAATGGATTATATTCAAGGTTGGCCAATTACAAGTAATCCTGCAGTATTAGCAATGCATCCACTGGTAAAAGGATTCCCAACTGACGGACCATTAAACAGATATAATTTCGCTGCATTCCAAAATGAAGCGTTCCAATATCAAATGTCAAATGCGAACCCTTATCCACGTCAAACACCTGCATTCGCAAGTGTTGCAAACCCATTTGACCCTTGGACCATTAAAGATCAAATGCGTGATGAATCATTAAGCTTTGAAGATATTGCACCAAATCTACAAGATACAATGAATGAAGCTATTGTTGAATATCTACAATATTACATAGGTTCAGGAAACTAAACTTAGTCTAAACTGACAAACAATAACTCTTCAAAATTTTTGGAGAGTTATTGATTTGTTATTATAACAATATAAAGGAGTGATAGTATGACAAAAAAAATAATCATTATTACTCTATTACTTTCATTGTTATTCGGAACAAGAGTATTGTCTCACTTGAATAACATGGCATATGCGAAAAACCTGGAAGAAGAGGCTTCTTCATTAAAATATGATAGTATTGTTGAATCGAGTGCTACGTATTTAGAAGGTTATAGCGAAAGTAGTAGCTACTATGGTGTATATAACTACTGGAAGGAAATCGGTATTGCTATCCCAGAAGAAATATATCATATATCTCAAAATGAAATCAGTGGTGGTGAAATTGTTTCCCCTGAAGATAGCTTTGGTGCTGAAACTAGCACGGTAAAAGTTACTCCCGGTCAAACAATTACATTCACGATTGATGTTTTAAATGAGGGGTTATATGAGTTCTCTATAGAAAACTACTTGTTGGAGGAAACGTTATTAAGACCTTCATTGGCTGTGAAGATTAATGGTGATGTACAATACAATGAAATGTATAACTTAGAGTTACCGTTACAATGGGTTGTGGATAGTGAACCATTATTTGATCGTTTTGGTGATGAAATTACGCCAAATAGTTCACTATATAGTTCATGGGAAACAATTTTTTTGAATGACCCAAATTATTTCTTTACGGAACCTCTTAAGTTTTTCCTTGCAGCTGGAGAAAACCAAATAACTATTTTGGTGAATGAAGGCTTTATCTTATTTGGGGATATCACGATAGGAAATCTATCGACTGAAACTCGAACTTATTCCGAATACCAATCATTGGTATCCGATGCTCTTTCTGTGAATAAAAAAATCACGATTGAAGCAGAACGATACACATTTGAGAGTAAACAAAATATTAGAGCAAAATTTCAAAGAAATCCTGCATTAACACCATATTCATATAAGAATCGAGTGTTAAATGTATTGGATCAAACTTCTTATCGTAAAAGTGGAGATAGTGTGACCTATACGTTTGAAGTGGAAGAAACAGGAATTTATAATTTATCATTTAACTACATGCAAAGTGAAAATGAAGATCTATATAGTTCAAGATTAATTAAATTAGATGGGGAAGTGCCTTTTATTGATTTAGAAAGTTACGGGTTCCCTTATTCAAGAAGTTGGGCAAATGAAACGCTAAATAACAATGGAGTACCATATGATTTTTATTTAACTGCCGGAACACACACTTTAACAATGACTGCGGTTAATTCAAATGTGAATGATGTTTACCATCAATTGGTTGAAGTGTTAAGTGATATTAATGATTTGGCACGCGAAGTTAATAAAATCACTGGTGGTCTTACAGACCGCTACCGTAATTATAAATTAGATGTCTATATTCCAAATATTATTTCAGAATTAACAAGACTTCGTGATGAAATAGTGAACGCTAAAACAGAGTTAATACAGATATATCAAACAAGTAATTCAGCTATCATTTCTGAGTTAGATGTTGCCATTAAATATATGAATCAATTTATTGATGATCCAAATGAAATTCCACCATTCCAATCTAGATTTAGTGTTGGGGATACTTCAATCTATGGAAGAATTAATATTATATTGCCTAGATTGATAGATAATCCTTTACAACTTGATAAAATATATGTTCATGGAGAAGGAATGGAACTGCCAAAACCAAGTGCAAATATATTTGTCCGTGTTTGGGAGGGTATTAAAGCATTTACTTACTCATTCTTTGATCCTAAATATAACGAAGATTCTACTGTGGATGATCAAACTGTAGAAGTTTGGGTCAGAAATTCTCGTTTGTATATTGAGGTTATGCAACGAATGATCGATGAAGATTTCACACCTGAAACAGGCATAAAAGTACAATTATCTGTTATGCCAGATGAAAATAAAATTGTGCTTGCTAACGCTGCAGGAACAACACCGGATGCAGCAATGGGATTATCTGTAACAAGACCGTTTGAATTTGCTTTAAGAGGAATTGTTACTGATTTATCAGCATTAGATGGTTTTTACGAATTGAGCAATCAATTTAATTCTAGTTCATTTATTCCTTTTGTTTATGAAGAAGGAGTTTATTCTATCCCTGAAACACAAGATGTTAAACTGTTATTTTATCGAAAGGATGTAATGGAATTTCTAGGTGTAGAGCCTCCACAAACATGGGAGGAAGTGGTTAGTTTAATTCCGATAATGCAAAAATATAACTACTATTTCTATACACCACTAGGAGGAGACAATGCCTTTAAAACATTTGGAGAAACAACACCTTTTATCTATCAATTTGGTGGTGTTCTTTATAATGAAACAGGTGATAAAACTGTAATCAATGAAGATGCATCTTATGATGCTTTCGAGTTTATGACAGACTTGTTTAGTGTATATAATGTACCAATTACAACTTCAAATTTCTTCCAAAAATTCCGTGATGGACAAACTCCACTTGGAATAGGAGATGGAAATACCTATATTCAATTAAAATATGCTGCACCTGAATTAGCTGGGCAGTGGGGCGTGATTCCTATCCCTGGAATTGAGACTGATAAAGATGAAACAACATGTCCTGGTCCACTAAGTGATGATGGTCGTTGTATTGAACGTTGGGATCCGACGTATGGAACCAGTAGTATTATTTTCTCAGACTCTACCAAAAAAGACTTGGCATGGGAATATTTCTTATGGTGGTTTGAAAAAGATGTTCAAAGTGAATTTACGTATCAATTACAATCTTTATTGGGAGATGAATTTTTATATATGACTGCCAATATTGAAGCGTTTAGAACCAGTGCTTGGCCAAGTGATTCTAAATATGAAGTATTGGAACAATGGGAATGGGTTCGTACGACTGGACGAGTTCCTGGAGATTACTTACTAGAAAGAGAGTTAAGTAACGCTTGGAATAAAGTGGTAAATGACGGTGACAATGCCCGTGGGGCAATTGATGATGCAGTTATTATTATCAACCGAGAATTAAAGCGTAAGTTAACTGAGTTTGGATACTTTGAGAATGGCGTGATGATTAAACCTTATACAGTACCTACTTCTGATACAATTCATTTATGGCTAGAAAGAGGAGGTAATTAAGATGCAAAACGACAAAGGAATTAAAAAAGCGTTTCAATCACCATATTTATTTATTGCACCTTATGCGACACTGTTTATCTTAATTATTGCTCTTCCGGTTTTGGTAGCTATGGTTTTGAGTTTCACTTCATTTAATACGATTCAAACTCCTGTTTTTGTAGGGTTAAAGAATTATGTGGATATTTTCACTGGTGATACAGTATTTTTACAACATGCGGTATCTAATACCATTTTATTCAGTGTAATTGTTGGGCCAATTGGTTATATGATGGCATTTTTCTTAGCTTGGATGCTTGCACAGGTACCACATAAAATTAGAACAATTTATGCTGTAATTATTTATTCACCATCGATTACTGGCGCAGTTATGATGGCTTTTGTATGGCGTATTGTCTTTAGTGGTGATGAAACAGGGTACATGAATAATTTATTAATCAATTTCTTTGGTGTTGATTCACCAATTCAGTTTTTACAAGATGCTGATTACCTATTTCCTATTATGATTGTTGTATCATTATGGGGAAGCATGGGATTAGGCTTTTTAGCAATGCTTGCCGGGATTTTAAATATTGATCGAAGTTTGTATGAAGCAGCTGCGATTGATGGAATGAAAAACCGTTGGCAAGAAATTTTTTATATTACAATACCTTCCATTAAACCACAAATGCTCTTTGGTGCAGTTATGAGTATCATTGGAACTTTTAATGCTGCAGGATTGGCACAAGCTCTCGCTGGTGGTGGGGTTCCACCTCAATATGCTGGGTGGCTCATTGTAGACCATGCGAATGATTTTGGTTTCACAAGATTTGAAATGGGGTATGCAAGTGCCATTACAGTTATTCTTTTATTGATCGTGTTATTGTTCAATAAGGTTGCTTACAAATTATTTGGAGAGAGGGGTTGATACTATGGCAAAATCAGGTATAACTTTTAATCCGGATCGTTTCCATAAAGACCAATGGCGTTTTCACGCTTTTCTTGGTGTGGTGTCGCTATTTATGGGATTGCCAATTATATTTATCGTAAACCATGCATTCAAACCATATAGTGAATTATTCGCTTATCCTCCAAAATTCTTTGTTAGAAGACCAACATTTGAAAACTTTTTACGATTGGCTACTTTTTCTTCTGAATCAGGTATTCCAATCAGCCGTTATATTTTTAATAGTATATTGGTAACAATTATTGTAATTATTGCAACAATCATCATTAGCAGTTTGGCAGCATTTGCGCTATCTAAATTAGATTTTAAAGGTAAAATTGCTCTAAATAAAATAAACACATTTAGTTTGATGTTTGTTCCTGTAGCTGTTGCAATACCTAGATTCTTGGTATTGATTAATATTGGAATATATAATACTTATTTTGCACACATTATTCCATTGCTTGCGATGCCAGTTGGTATTTTCTTGATTAAGCAATTTATGGATACCAATGTTCCAAAAGAATTAATTGAAGCAGCGAAAATAGATGGGGCTGGGAACTGGCGCATTTATTGGAATATTGCTTTACCTTTGGTTATGCCAGCAATTGTTACAGTTGCTATTTTAGCATTTCAAGTTTCATGGGCAAATATGGAAGGTTCTAGTCTCTTTGTCGATAAAGAAGCGTTAAGAACTTTGCCATTCTATATGTCTACTGTTATATCACAGCAAGGAAACATCGTTGTTACTGCGGGTGTTGGAGCTGCTGCACAGTTGATAATGTTCATTCCTAACTTAATTATTTTCATCTTCATGCAAAATAAAGTTATGGCGTCAATGGCGCAATCAGGTATCAAATAATGAAAAAATTTAATGTAAATCGCGCAGTAGCAACTATATTATTTATGAGCATAGTCACTATTATGTTAATATCGACAACTAGTAGTGTTTTTGCAAGTAGTACACCTTATTATACCTATACAACCGACAACGAATTTGGCTGGGTTAAAACAAGTGATGCCTATACGCCTGCAGGTCAAATTTTAAGTGCTGGAGGAGAAGCTTTCAAAACACCTGAGTATGTTTATGTTGATCATGAAGATTATGTATATATTACAGATTCTGGTGTATCAAAAGTGTATATATTTGATAAAGATTTGAATTATGTAGATACCATGGAGTACTATGAATCAGCTATTGGTTTAAAGGATGGATTCCAAGCTGTTAATAGTGTGTTTGTTACGGAAGATAAAATCTATATCCCAGACTCTTTCCGTAAATGTGTATTTATTTTTGATCGTGAGAAAACCTTGAATCGTGAACAACAATATAATCTTTGGATGGATGATGTTGACGGTAATGAAGAAATCTCATCAGGTGATTTATTCTACTTAAGTGAAGAAGTGGATGGGGAACAAGTTCCTATGGGAACACCTGTGTATGAAGTTGAAGTTACTGGACTAACCGAAGACGACAACAAGATTGTTGATTTTAAAGATTATGTAACAAATGAAGTCATGTTTACGAAAATTGATAAAGACGAAATGCGTGGAAAATTTTTAAGTTGGGTTACCGCGGAATATGAGTCAAAAACATTGTTAATGTATACCATGTATGCATCAAAAAATGTTCCGATTCAAATCATCAAGACACCTGAAGCACCTGTGTTTATTGAAGGATATACATTTGCACCTAAAAAAATCGCTGTAGATACTAGAGGGAATATGTATATTGTTGGTGCACAATCCGATAATGGATTAATCATGTTGAACTATGAAGGTGAATTTTTGACTTTCTTTGGAGGTAACCCATTAAGAACGCCATTTATTGATCAAGTAAGATCGTTATTATTAAGTGAAGTTCAAAAGAAAAAACTCCGTGAAGAGTCGCAAATTTACATTGATTATGTGAGTAGTGTTGCGATTGATAAGAAGGGATTTATCTATACAGTTACTTCAACATTAGAAGATAATGTTATAAAAAAATACAATGTATCAGGTAGAAACTACTTTAGTAATGATGCAGCAGGATGGGTTGGTGCTGTTGATTTATGGGTTGGTAATTATGGAAATGTTGTTGTTGTCGAAGAATTTGGTTGGATTAATGAGTACAATTCTGATGGACAACTGATCTTTAGTTTTAGTGTTAGTGATCGTGGGATCGATCGTGAAGGACTACTTAGTTTACCAAAGAGTATCGCCATTAGTTCGGAAGATAAGCTATATGTAGTTGATCAGGGGAATAAACTACTTCAAGTATATGAACCAACAGAGTTTGCAAATGCTGTGCACACTGCTTTACAAGCATATCAAGATGGTGACGAAGCTCTTGCAAAACAAAATTGGAGTTATTCTTTAGAATATGCAACAGTATTTGATTTAGCGCATATTGGGCTTGGTGATGCTTACGTAAGACAAGAAGATTATGCTGCTGCACTTCGTGAATATCAATTGGCTTCATATAAAGTTGGTATATCGGATACATATTGGCAAGTTAGACAAGATTGGATGGAACAAAACTTAGAGACTGTTTTTACCGTTATTATTGCGTTTGTTGTGTTACAGTGGATTCTTCGTTTTGTGAATAAGAGATATTTGTTTACCAAAAAAATTGGAACCAAAATACAGGAACTTAGAAAGAAAAATAGTGTGATTGATGAGTTGTTCTATATTCCAAAATTTATCAAAAACCCATTGGATGGTTTTTATCAAATCAAACGTAAAAATCGAGTTTCTGTCAAAACAGCAAGTATTATTTACTTTGGTTTAGCATTGGTATTTGTGATGTACTATGAATTGACAAATGTAATATTTATTGAGGACTCTAATCCGAATATTTTATATGAATTATTGATTTTAGCAAGTGTGTTAATCCTTTGGGTAGTTGCTAATTATTTCGTTTGCCTTATTAATGATGGAGAAGGATCGTTTAAAAATGTATATGTTTCTACAGCGATGAGCTTTACTCCAATATTCTATGTCATTCCTGCATTAATATTACTGAGTAATGTTTTGACTTACCAAGAAGCAGTATTCTATAGTGTACCAATGACATTTACAATGATATGGGTTGCAATCTATTTCTTCTTCATGATTAAGGAAATTCATAATTATGAAGTCGGAGAAACCATGGGTATTATTTTTAAGAGTATGTTTACAATGTTGATTATGGGTATTTTTATCTTCGTAGTCTACTCACTAAATAGTCAAATTTTCACTGTCTCAACTGAGATAGCTAGGGAGATGATTGAAAGATGATGAAAAAACTAATGTTATTTTTAGTAATTCCAAGTGTAATTTTTGGTGTTTTTGCTCTTTCTAGAATCGTTTCTGCGAAAGAAATTGATTATGACGTTTTATATGGAAATTCATTACACGATGTTGATTATATTGGAAATACCTATATTGAAACCGTAGACAAAGATTTAATGAATTATAATGTTGTGATTCCTCCTTCATTTGTTTTAATGAGTGAAGATGACACATTACAACTATATTTAGAAGAAGAAACGTTGGCAATTGCTGTTAGAGTGAAAGCCAATGGATATGTTTATTCATCTTATAATTTTAACGATTCTTTTGCTGGAAAAGGGGCTTCAGTAGTTAATCCAATTAAGTCAGGTGTTGTGCTTGATTTATACAAAGAAAGTACACCAACCTCACAGTCATATCTTGATGAAAAAGAAGTATTTATTGATGGTGTATCAACGGTATCTCAAATTGCAAAATCTGTGATAACTCCAACATTAAATGGCTTTAAAGCTGCCATTGATTTTGATAATCCAGAATTAATGATCAAGTTTGATTTATATGTAGAAATTATTCAAGGGGAATTGGTAGTAAATATCCCAAATGATTCCATTATTGAATACAATCCAAACTTATGGGTAACAGGAGAAGAATATTACTCTCTACGTAATATTGTCTTATTCCCTTATTTTGGAAGTACAAAATCGGTTAACGATGGTTATGTAGTGATTCCTGATGGAAGCGGTGCGTTAATCTCACTTGAAGCTTCGCCTGATATCAAGGCTTCGTTTACACTTGATGTGTATGGAGATGATTTGGGATACTCTTCTCCAGCATTTCGTACGAGAGCTTTGAGTGTAAAAGATGTAGCACGTATCACGATGCCTATCTATGGTATGGTACATGATGTCGGAAATACTGGTTTCTTGGTGATTAGTGAATCTGGTGCAAATTATGGACTATTGAACTTTAAATCAGCTGGAATCATCAATGATTATTATAATACGTATTTTAGTTACCGTTACCGTGAAAGCTATGAACAATATCAGTCGCGAGCAAACGAAGACCAATATCGTATCTCATTACAAGAAGAATTAGACCAATATGATTTGACTCAAAAGTATGTGTTCCTAAGTGGAGAAGAAGCATCTTATGTTGGAATGGCAAAAGCATATCAAAATTATTTGCTTGATTCAAATCAATTAGGAGATAAAAGACGAAGTATATATTCCGAAACACCGACAAAAATTGATTTTATAGGTGCGGAGATTACCAATGGAATCTTATCTTCAAAAACACAAGAAGTTACAACATATAATGAAATAGTTGAAATTTTAAAGGAACTAAAAAATGATGGGTATTCTGAATTGATTGGTTCATTAAAAACTTATAATATGAGTAAGGATAGTTATCGTTTTGATATTTATCGTCAACTTGGTGGAAAAAGTGATTTTGAAAATATGTTGAAGTATATGGCGGATAATGACATTCCATTTAGTTATTATTCAGATTATGTAAGAAGTTATGCTGACTATTCAAAAATGCATGCACAAACATTAAGCAAACGATCGATTTATTACATTGAGCTATCTTGGATGTTTTATGCACATAATACCGTTTCAGCAAAATACTATATGGATTTTGCAAAGGACGATGTGGATGAGTTAAGCAAGTACAATATTAACAGTATTGCACTAGCAGGTTTTGATCGTTCTATTTTTACTAGTTATAAAAATCGTGTTATTTTCAGCAATGAGAATATGGATTTGATTATGGAAACGCTCGCCTATTTAAATGAGCAAGAGATTCATACGAACTTGTATTTGCCAGATGCGTATTTGTATCAATATGTAGATGAGTATTATGATGCACCAATTGGTTCATCAGAGTTTAGTTTCCAAGCAGCAACGATTCCGTTTTTACAGTTGGTTGTTGGTGGGTATATGGATATGTATTCTCCATATTTAAACTTTGTTTCTGATGAAACGACATCATTGCTACGCATGGTTGAATTTGGTGTATTCCCAAGTTATGTTTTAACGGGATCTTCACCATATGTGTTGAAAAATACTAACTCTAGTAATGTTTATATCAGTGAGTATAGTGTTTTATCAAGAAGAATTGGTGATTATTATAATTTAATTAATGAGGGATTAACAGCCACAATTGGATTAGAAATGACAGACCACACATTTCTAGCTGAAGGTGTTAGTATGGTTGAATATGATAATTCAACACAAATAATTATCAACTATAATACAGTTGATGTCACCATAGGCTCAATCATCGTTCCGAGCCAAGGATATGTGGTGATACCATGAGAAAAGTGATGAGAAGTATAAAGAGTGGTCTCTTAAAAACAAAACATTTTGTTGTTTCAGTTTTGGAAAAAGCGATGAATTTTATTGGTAACTTATATGATTCAAAGCCTATTTTTGCTGTTAGAAGTTTTATTGTAAAAATATTGAAATTCATCATAGTTGTGCCTTGTGTCTGGTTCTATCAACACGTAATAGACAAAACTGTAGGTAAACTAATCAAAAAATCGTGGTTTAAGGCAACATTCGCACAAAAAAGAGCAATTACAGGTTATTTATTTGTTCTGCCTTGGATTATCGGGTTTGTAGGGTTAGTAGTTTACCCATTTGGTAGAATCGTTTATATGAGCTTAAATAATGTTAGTTTATATCAACAAAATTATACGTTTGACTGGGTTGGGTTACGAAATTTTGAAAGAATATTATTTGAAGATATTGATTTTGTTCTTGAGATTCAAAACTTTATCGTAAGGGTCTTATTGTACTCACCAGTAATTATTACGCTTTCCATTATTATAGCAATGTTATTGAACCAAAATATTAAAGGAAAAGGTTTCTTTAGAATGGTATTCTTCTTACCAATCATTATTCTAAATGGTGAATTACTTGAGAATATGAGTAACTATGGTGGTATGGATATTAATTTAAGTTTCTTTGTTATTGATATAATCACTACCATTGTTCCACACTCAGCATTGGACTTATTTGTTGGTCTGTTTGAAATTATTATTGAAATACTTTGGTATTGTGGTGTTCCAATCTTAATCTTCTTAGCCATGTTGCAAAAAGTAGATAAAAGTCTATATGAAGCAGCATCTATTGATGGGGCAAACAGTTGGAGTATATTCTGGAAAATTGTACTACCTGCCATTTATCCGGCAATTAGTGTTTCCATCATTTTCATCGTTGTATTTCTAGCAAACTTTGATGGAAATCCGATTAATCTATTAATTTTACAGTCTAAGAATGACGGTTCACGTCGAGACGGATATGCTTCGGCAATGGCTCTAATTTATGCATCACTTCAAATTGTAATAATTTCCTTATTATTCTTACTAACAAGAGATCGCTCAAGTAAAAAGGAAAGGGTGTGAGAAGATGACCAAATATGAAGAGTTAAAGAGAAAGATATCAAATAAACTTCCAACTTGGAAAAAGCATCTTATTGGGAACGGAAATGGCAATGGTGTTTTATTTAAAATTGCAATTTACTTCCTTTCAATCACCTTTGCATTTGTATTTATTTATCCGATATTTTATATGTTTATGATTAGTTTAATGTCAAACACAGACTTAGTGGATAGCACAATTCTTTGGATTCCATCTAGTGTATACTATCAAAACTATTTGTTTGCGGTAAATGGACTAAGTCTAGATGAATCTTATTTTAAAACAGTTATTAATATCTTCCTACACAAAGATTTAATCATCACATCACCATATATGGTTGAGGTAAGAAAACTAATTGTTATCATCGCAATTATCCCAATTACAGTATTATTTGGAGGAATCTACTTTGAAAACAAAGGGAAACTATTTGGTGTAAGTTTGTTTATTGTTGTTTTAATTATGATTTTCCCTAAGAGTTATGTAGATAGTTTATATGTTGCAGGAACCACTACTTTAGTAACGGTATTTAGTAGTGCAATAATTGGGTATGGTTTGGCAAGATTTGAGTTTAAAGGCAAAAAATTAATTATGGTTTTGATGTTATTGGTGTATGTATTACCAAAGACATTATTGTTTATTTCAAGAAGTCAATTGTATGGTACTTTGGGAATTAAAGGAACTATGTTTGCACTTTGGATCCCGTCATTTATGGGTCAAGGGTTACAAGCCACTTTCTTTATATTAATATTCTTTCAATTCTTTAAAATGTTACCAAATCAGATTGAAGAATCGGCTTATATTGATGGTGCAAATACATTGACAATTTTCTTTAGAATTGCCATTCCAATGGCTGTGCCAGCCTTTGTCATTTCAATCACTTATGGATTTGCAGTGAACTGGAATGAATTGTTCTTAACCAATATTTATTTAAACGGAAACATCAAGACAATTCCAATGTTACTACAAGGTTTGCAAGCAGCTTGGGGTAGCGTTGCAGACTACTCAACAGGTAGTGATGTGGTGAATGTTGACTTCACAGAAGCCAAAGCATTTGCTGGAACAATGTTATCAATCATACCTCTTGTAATTATGTACGGAATCATTCAAAGATACTTTATTGAAAGCATTGATAAATCAGGAATTACAGGTGAATAAAAAAAGTGTAGTCATATTGACTACACTTTTTAATTCACTAAGGTATCTAATAATTCAAAAGGTAATTTTAGGACAATACTACCATTTGGAGAGATGCCTCCAAAATCAGTATCAAAAGTGCTATATAGAATTTCGTAACTACTAAACTCATTTGGAATAGGTACGTGGTTTCTAGAACTAAAATTAAAGAGTACAATGACGAGTTCAGAATCTTCTCCGTTATCAAATACGCGATAGTATCCTTCTAATCCAGTAGATGAATATGGAATAAAGTCTCCGTAACTTAAAGCAAGACTGTGGTTTCTTGCATACCCAATATCAATGTATGATTGTAAAATAGATTGATTATCCAATAATTGAACGCTAACTGGGTCAACATTAGAGTCTGCATAATTGATTGGCATTGTATCGTAATAATCTCCCCATACCATTGATGTTCTTTGCCCCATAATTCCAATTTCGTCACCGAAATATATGTATGGATTTCCAGGTAAGAATAATACAACTTCTGCAGCTAACCTAGCTTCTTGAATGTTATCTTCAAAAATGCTGGCGATACGCTCTTGATCATGATTCCTTAAAAAAGGAGCATCAATATAATTGGAAGAATATTTGGAAATCTCTGAATATATTTGTTGTATTGAAGACGACAAGGAAGTTCCTAAATAGCCATTTATAGAGGCTATAATTCGATCTGATACTTCAAAATTAAATGCAGAAATCCCCGAACGATAATACTTTGCATAAGTAGTGTAACTGTCCCATGCCTCGCCAACTATATAGACATCAGGATTACTGAGAGAACAGTGATTTTTGAAACCAGTTAAAAATTCAATATTTGCTTCTGTATTGTTTGGAATGTCTAGGTATTCGTTTACGCCAAAAATATGTGCAATTGCATCCATACGATATCCTGTAACTCCTGTTTCTTCAATCCACCAAGTACCAACATCATAAATATAGTCAATAACTTCTTGGTTTAAATAATTAAGGTCAGGCATCCAATCGGAGAAGTAGGCAGCATAGTACTTGCCACTTAAAGAAGAATGTACGGTAAAAGATGTTTTTTTCAAGTGTGGATTGGCAAATGGATTATACCAAATAGTTTGTCCCCATGAGCCTTTTAGATTGAAGCGAGGATCATTAGAATCTATCCAAGTAAACCAATCATAATAATTGCTAGTTACACCATTTTTAAGGACATCTTGGAATATTGAATTATATGCTCCCATATGATTGACCACTAAATCAATTATCACATCTATTCCCATTTCTTTTGCGGTGCTTACCAGTTCTTTAAAATCAAGCATTGTTCCATATTCATTATCAACTTCATAATAATCATCTGTCTCATAACCATGATCAGATCTTGATTGCATAATTGGCATTAGCCAAATTCCACCAACACCCAGACTTTTTAAATATGGTAGGTTATCAATAATTCCTTGGAAGTCACCAATATTATTGTTGTTGCTATCTGCGAATGTTCTAACATATATCTCGTAGTAAATTTTATTGTTTTTATAAACCAATTGATAGTTAGTGCCAGATACATTTTCATCTGGAAGGGTAATGATTCTTGAGGTATCTCCTAAATATTCATCTACGCATTTTGTTTGAAAGGGATCTTCGATACAGCTTTTTGCTAATACAGAAATCACTTTTGAAATGGTAAAGTTTCCATCGACAGTAGAAATTGTAATGGTTACAGTACCTTCACTAATACCAAATACGTATCCATAACTACTTACAGTTGCAATGGATTCATCACTTGATGTGATTGTAATATCTTGATTTGTAGCATCTGTTGGTAAAATCTCCCATTTTAACTTGATGAATTCATCAATAAATACTTCAGTTAAAGAATTACTTTCTTCAGCAAAAGAAATACTTGATACAAGAGTACTACATTTATCTTGTGTATTGTCTTCTTCACAAGATAGTTCAACCACATTGATGATTATGTTTAATTCGCCCTTAGTTTGTTGGTCATCAAAAACAAAAAGCACGACTGGGTAAGTGCCAACCGTATTTAAATCATATGTGCCATCGATTTCAATCAATTGTGATAAATCATTCCCATCTTCATCAAAAGCACTGATGACGCTGAAATCAAATGAGTCAGTCCCAATTTTCACATCAAAGATAGTATCATCTGGATAATTAAATGTGATGACACGATTTGTTTTATTGCATGAAGTTAAAGTGAACAACAACAATAGAAGTAAAAATCCTGTGATTAATTTTTTCATTTATATCAACTCTTTCTTCTATAATTATATCACAAATTGATGAAGAAAATAAAAATATGACAATGCAAAAATTGCGTTGTCATATTAGTTCAATTATTCCTTTATTTGCTGAATGTAAAATTTCATTGTTCAGTTTTCCTAGATTTTTGATTGTTCTATCAATATCAATTTTATTTAAACCCGTTCCATCACATACTGTGTTGTGATCAAGCACCATTTTTCCAGCAATCATACCATTCATTGCTGCAAATGAAACTTTATGTGTGCAAGATAATTTTGCACCATCACATACAAATCCCATCGACGTAGCAAGATACAAATTGATTGCTTCTTTGATTTGATTGCGGGTTGCTCCTTTTACAAAAGCTGTCGCGGCAGCTGAGCTACATCCTGTCGCATGTCCAGTACCACATAACACAGTAACTATGTTCATTTCCTGTTTTACATATACACTGGTTAGAAATGATAAAACAATCATTTTTTGTTTGATCGAAATATCCAAATTAAGAGCATGTGCAAGAAACACAGGTGTAATCAAAGTTCCAATTCCTAAATTCCCACTTCCTGCAACGCCATAAACTGTGTATATATCTCCTACCATTCTCTTTCTTGAAGGAACAGTGATATGTTTTCTTAAGAAATTAGATAAATCATATAAACAATCTTTTTGTGCTTCACGAAGATCTTCTACTAGATAGTTTCCTTCTTCTTTTTTGATTTCTTCTCTTGCATTTTCATATTGAAGATCTGCAGTTTGAAATAAATAATCTAATCCTTCAAAATCTCCTTTTTCAACAAATTCTAAAATTTCATCATATTTGAGAATTTTATATTGATTTATTCTCCCCATTAAGGCACTTTTTTCATAGTCCTCTAAAATTTCACCATTTCTTGTAACGCTAAACACATTATCGTAGGAATCTTTTATGACAATTGTTGCACTGTTTCCTTCGACTGAAGTGATTTTCAGTTCTTCATATAAAACGGTGTCCTCAAATTTTTGATATTTAATGGATACCTCTATTTCGCTAAGTAATTGTTCGATTTTTTCAATGTCATCATTCGTAACACTTTCAAATACACTCAATTGCTGTTTCGGGTTTTTTAATAAAATCCCTAAAGCCAAGGCACTGTTTAATCCGCTTTTCTTTAATCCAGGGATACCTACATTAACACTGTTTTTATATAATTCTTCACTCATTAGTAAAGAGACTGTCTTAATTTTTTCGTTTCTTAGGATATAGGCACCTATTGATGCAATGTAACCTACAACACCAATATCTGTACAACCCATTGTTTTGGTTAAATTGGCGTTTAACAATCTAACAGCTTGTTCATTATCCAAAATGATCACCTCAAATTTTATTATAAACGGCAATTGAAGCAAGTGCAATATTTTTCAAAATTTATCATTAGCATACAACAATCATTTATGGTAAAATGAATTAAGAAAAAAGGATGTGATCATATGGCAACAATTATTACAGGAAAAAATACTGTTTTAGAGGCCATCAAAGCAGGTCATAAAGTTTATGAAATATATTATCAAAAAGGAACCAATGTTGATGTATGTGAAATAGCTTCGGCTCGTGGTATTAAGGCCAAAGAATATGACAAAGAAGGGTTAATGAAAATTCTTCCTCCGAATAACCAAGGCGTTGGGGCATTGGTAGATGATTACCAGTACACGCTTTTAGAACAAGTATTAAAAAAACCTTCACAGAGAAAACTGTTTGTGATGTTAGACTCATTGGAAGATCCCCACAACCTAGGTGCGATTTTAAGAAGTGCTGATGCATTTTCTGTGGATGCTGTGATTATTCCTAAAAATCGTAGTGTAAAACTGAATGCAACAGTGGCAAAAGTATCAACTGGTTCTATCGAGTACGTTGATGTAGTTGAAGTGGTAAATTTAAATCAAACCATTAAAACGCTGAAAGACAATGGATTTTGGATTGTAGGTACAGATGCTGATACCCCTCAAACAATTCATGACATTGATGTGGATACCAATCTTTGTGTTGTAATTGGTAGTGAAGGTAAAGGAATCAGCCGACTTGTAAAAGAAAATTGTGATTATGTTGTAAAAATACCGATGTCAGGACATGTTAATAGTCTAAATGCTAGTGTTTCTGCCGGATTGATTATATACGAAATTTTCCATCGAAGAGGGTGAACTTTTGAATTATATCAAACATAATGATTATGAGATAATTGGGCAAATCCAAGAGGGTAATCAAGAAGCCTTAGAACTTATGTTTGATAAATACAAATCGTTAATTTCGAAAATTATATATAAGTATAACCTGTATTATGATTATGATGATATGTTTCAAGAAGGTCAAATGATTTTATACAAATCTATTTTGCATTTTCAAGATAGATATGATAAAACATTTACTAGATTTTTTGAGCAAAATTTGGAGAGGAAATATATCACGATTATATCTAAGAGAATTCGAAGAAAAGAAATATTTACGTCAAATATTTTATATATTTATGAGACGAACAATAATTTACAGCAAAATAGTGCATATTTTGAGACGCTAATAAAAGAAATTGCAAAAATACTTACAAATACAGAAAATTTAGTATATACTTTAAGGGAACTACAAAATTTTAGCATTTCATATATAAAAGAGAATTATGGCTTAGGTGAGAAAGAAATCTACAATTCATTACACCGAGCGAAAGTAAAAATTAAGAAGCATTTTGAGAACTAACTTGACAAAAATATTTATTTTTGTTAAATTATATATTTGCAAGAGAGTTGGATTATATGAGAGAAAAAATTATATTAATATGTGAAGTTTGCTTATCTAGAAATTATTCTTTATATAAAAATAAGGAAAATAAAGAAAGAATGCAAATAAAAAAATATTGCAAGCGTTGTGGTACACATACTACACACAAAGAAAGCAAATAGGAGAGATTAAAGATGGCTAAGAATGTTGAAGAAGTTAAAAAAAATAAAGTGTTAGAGATTTTAAGAAAAGAATATCCTTTTGAAAGATTATTACTAGGAGTTTTGGGGCTAATCGTTTTGATTTTAGGAGTTTATTTAATTGAGGGTTCAGTACTAGAAATTCGTTATACTGATTTTTGGTTATTTAATACGCCTTTGAAAATTACGTTATTTTCAGTCTTTGTAATTATTGTGGGTTCTGTATCGTTTCTTTTATCAGTATGGGCGTTTTTCGTTCCAAGTGTTGCAGAAATGAAAAAAGTATCTTGGCCAGATGGTCCAACAATTTTAAATCACTCAGCAAGAGTATTTGGGTTTATTATTATTATTTCATTGTTCTTTGTATTAGCTAATGTTGGATTAGTACCATTGTTTAAATGGCTTAGTTCTTTAGGAGTTTAATAATGGGTGATAAAAGATGGTATGTTGTTCAAACATATTCTGGATTTGAAAATTCAGTTAAAATTAATTTAGAACGACGTATCGAATCAATGCAAATGGAAGATAGAATCTTTCAAGTAATGATTCCTGAAGAAATTAGAATTGAGAAAAAAGCAGATGGAACAACAAAAGAAAAAATGGTAAAAATATTTCCTGGATATGTTTTCCTTGAAATGGAAGTTACTGATGATTCTTGGTTCGTTGTTCGTAATACTCCAGGTGTTACTGGATTCTTAGGATCTAGTGGTGGGGGAACAAAACCTATTCCTGTACCAAATGAAGAGATTGTTCCTATTCTGAAAAAATGTGGTCTTATTGAATTACCAACTATTAATGTGGTTGTTGGCGAAAAAGTTCGTGTTATCACAGGACCGTTTCGTGATCAAATCGGATCAATTGATGCAATTGATAGTGAAAAACTGGAAATTACTGTGTTGGTAGATATGTTTGGACGTAAAACTCCAGTTGAATTAGCATTTGAAGATATTGAAAAGATCTAACATTTTAGTTCTTGACATCTAATATAATAGTATAGTATAATAGCGTGGCATGCAGTATGCCATGCTATTTTTTGAGTGGGAGGATTTTAAAAAAATCTGGTGACCACATCACGAAAAAAAGGAGGTGTCTTTCGTGGCTAAAGAAATTAAGACTCAAGTAAAATTACAAATACCAGCAGGTAAAGCAAATCCTGCACCACCAGTAGGACCAGCACTTGGACAAGCAGGTGTTAACATTCAAGAATTTTGTTTAAAATTCAACGAAGCTACTCGTGAACAAATGGGTTCTGTAATTCCTGTTGTTATCACAGTTTATGACGACAGAACTTTTACATTCATTACTAAAACTCCACCAGCAAGCGATTTATTAAAAAAAGCAGCTGGAATTAAAAAAGGAGCTAGCAATGCATTAAAAGAAAAAGTTGCTACTATTACTCGTCAACAACTTAGAGAAATAGCAGAAATCAAAATGCCTGACTTAAACGCAAATGACGTTGAAGCGGCAATGAACATTATTGCAGGATCTGCAAGAAACATGGGAATCGTTATCGAAGACTAAGCACTTAGTTGTTTATATACAGCTAATTGTGGGAGGAGATTCCGTTAGACCACATTTAGGAGGTAAAAAAATTATGGCTAAAAAAGGAAAAAAATTCGCAGCTGCAGCAGCGCAAGTGGATAAAACAAAAGCTTATTCAGCGCTTGAGGCAATTGAATTACTGAAAAAAGTATCATTTGAAAAATTTGATGCTTCTGTAGAATTTGCAATTCGCCTTAAACTAGATCCACGTAAAGCAGAACAAAACTTACGTGGTGCAGTAGTACTGCCACATGGTACAGGAAAAACTAAAACTGTTTTGGTTTTTGCGAAAGGTGAAAAAGCAAAAGAAGCATTAGCAGCAGGGGCTGACTTTGTTGGAGACGACGAAATGATCGACAAAGTACTTAAAGGTTGGTTCGAATTTGATACTGTAGTTGCTACACCAGATATGATGGCTCAAGTTGGAAAACTTGGACGTACATTGGGACCAAAAGGATTAATGCCTAACCCTAAAACTGGAACAGTTACTATGGATGTAACAAAAGCAATTAATGAGATTAAAGCAGGTAAAGTAGAGTACAGAGTAGATAAAGTAGGAAATATTCATGTAAGTATCGGGAAAGTATCATTCAACAATGATCAACTTCTTGAAAACTTAAGAACTATTTACGATACATTATTTAAACTAAGACCTTCGACTGTTAAAGGTGTGTTTGTACAAAATGTTGCAATCGCGTCTACAATGGGACCTGGCATTAAAGTTGATTCTGAATCAATTTTAGCAAAATTATAATCAATACAATTGAATAAGAACTTTGTGTCCAAGACTTAGGTGCCGATAAGCTTAATACCCTAACGAGATAGAAGAAATGATATAAAAATAATATATCCTCTTTTGTCTATGACATGAGAGGTTTTTATTTATTGAAAAACGTTTTGGAGGTGGAAGAGTGTCAGAAAAAGCAATCGCGATAAAAAAAGTTGAAGTAGAAGCTTTGGTTGAAAGAATGCAAAATTCAAGTAGTTTTGTTGTCGTAGACTATAGCGGACTTACAGTAGAACAAGTTACGAAATTAAGACGTGAATTACTTGCAAATGGTTGTGAAATGAAAGTTATTAAAAACAACATTACTAGAAGAGCGGCTTTAGTAGCTGGTTATAATGAATTAAGCGATTCATTATCAGGACCTAATGCTGTTGCATTTAGTGCAGAAGACAGTATAGCTCCAGCTAAAGTAGTTTATGAATTTTCAAAAACAAACAAAAAACTTGAATTAAAAGTTGGTGTTGTTGATGGAGCTTACATGAACAACGAAAAAATCAACAAAATTGCAACAATTCCTACAAGAGAAGTATTACTTACTATGTTTGCTGCTGGAATTATGCAACCAATCAAAGAAGTTGCAATCGCATTAGACTTACATATGAAAAATTTAGATCCAAGCATTCAAGAATAATATATTAGGAGGAAAATAAAATGGCAAAATTAACAAATAGTGAAATTATTGAAAGTTTAAAAGAAAAAACTTTATTAGAATTAAAAGACTTAGTAGATATGATGAAAGAAGTATTTGGTGTTGATCCAAGTGCTGTTGCAGTAGCTGCACCTGCAGCTGCGGCTGATGCTGAAAAAACTGAAGTTACTGTTACTCTTCAAAATGCAGGAGACAAAAAAATCGCTGTAATCAAAGCTGTTAGAGAAATTACAGGATTAGGATTAAAAGAAGCAAAAGACTTAGTAGATTCTGCACCTGCTCCAATCAAAGAAAACATTAAACCTGAAGAAGCAGAAGAAATCAAAACTAAATTAGAAGAAGCTGGAGCAGTAGTTACAGTTAAATAATTTCCTTAATCAAGCTAACCTGAGTGTAAACTCAGGTTTTTGACTTTTTAAAGTTTAACTAAAAAAAGTTGGAGATGATGTAATGGCTCACTATTTTTCGGAAAATAATGACACACTCAAAAGCAATCCACAAGTGATTGCTTTTAGTGTTAATAATACACCATTAAAGTTCAGTACTGACAATGGTGTTTTCTCGAAAAAAGGGTTGGATCGAGGAACTGAAGTGCTATTGAAATATTTAGAAGTTGGTCCTTCTGTATTTAACGCATTGGATCTTGGATGTGGATATGGAGTTGTAGGAATTTATCTAAATA
>JAFGXW010000019.1 GCA_016936415.1 Bacilli bacterium
CCAAACCCACTTGGTGCAACAATCATATTGAAATAAGAACTACTTTTTTGTTCATAATGTTTCTGTAGTTGCATCAAATCTTCTTCTCTTTGGACAATGTATTGTGCATCAAGAATGGTTTCTTGGCGAAGAGAAATTGGTTGATATGCAATAACTTGTTTTTCAACATTTTTGACAGAAATCATTTTTTTAGATCCGTAATGTATATAATCTTTGGTTTCATGATAAACAGCATCACTCACCAAAATTTCACCTGGTTTTGCGGATGTTTGAAGACGTTGTGCCATATTGACAGTGTCACCTAAAACGGTGTAATCACTCTCGTATAAATTCCCAACATTTCCGGTTACGACAAGTCCATAATTCACACCAATTGATAGGTTTAATCTCATATTAAGTTTCTTTATTTTTTCTTCTGAAAATTCATCAATCAACTTCATCATATCAATCGCACATTTGATGCTTCTAAACGAATCATCTGGGTGAGAATATTCATTGCCAAAAACGACCATGACACAATCTCCAATATATTTATCAATTGTACCTTCTAGTTCGTAGACAGGTCGAGTAATGTATTGAAAACATTCATTGATTAATTCTCTTAATTCTTCTGGATCGAGCATTTTTGAGAGTTTTGTAAAACCAGATACATCAGCAAATAATACTCCAACATTTTTTCGTGATTCAACAACTGGTTTTATTGCCTCATGCGCAGAAGTTAAATCATTCCCACAACTCATACAAAATGAGGCATGCATTGGGTTATGTCCTTCACAATGAGGACAGACAATCGGATATTTTGATCCACATACTTTGCAATTTGATAAATCATTTTTATCCATAGGATAGCCACAATTAAAACATTTCATTGTCTCAACTCCTTGTTTTATATAGTAAAAAATATAAATAATAAACATTAGACTTGAATTAAATTATAGTTATGCTACAATTATAGTATAAAAGAATGAATTTTTAAATCTTTAAATATTTAATGTATTGATAATAGCAAACTTGTCGAAAGGCAAGGACGCAAAGCTATGGGTCTAAAGGTTGTAAAACCTATGATTGCCAGGTCGCCAAAAACGTTAAACAAACGATTTGGCTCCTGTTGGAACCTTTTTTTATTACAAAAATTGGAAAGGAGTGAAGTTTTATGAAAAAATTTATTGTATTTACTATTTTATTAACCTTGATTGTTTCATCGGTATCATTAAGAGGCGTTTCAGCAAAAAAAATCAAAGAGGTCCCGGTTCCAGATCAAATGATTATTTTTGAAGGAAGTGTCACAATTGATAATTCAATGAATAAGTTTGAAATTGGTTTTGTCACCGTAACATTTAGAAAAAATTTCGTTGAAGAAGATTTATATCCAATCACATTTGATGTTAAAATATATGCTGAAGAAGGCTTAGTTTATATAGAATTTAACCCAAGTATGGATGCGTTCTTTAAAGATGTCCAAGTACATGCATTTGCCTATAATGGGTATATATTTGATATCTCGACCGGTGAAAATATTTATGTTGAAATTCCGAACCAAATGTTTAAGGTCGATCACTTCTCCCGCTACTGTTTCGCATGGTAGCAAAAGAAAAACTCACATCAGTGAGTTTTTTTTCTGCTTATAAATTCTTTTGTATTCATACATTTTCTTATCCGCTTCGCTGATTAATTCATCAATGGATTGATTGATGCGATAATCATACTCACTTAACCCATATGATACGCTAAGTTGATATGGAAGTCCTGATTGATTGTTAAACTCTTCTAGTTTTGACAAAATACGGATCCAAATACGTTCTGCCGCCTTTAGGTCTGCATTATAAAATATCAAGATAAATTCATCGCCACCGTACCTAAAAATAATATCATTTTGACGGGCAGTATCTTGAATAATTTGTCCAATATTTTTGAGTAAGTTATCACCTGCGAGATGACCAAAATTATCATTTACTACTTTGAGATCATTCGCATCAATAAAACTTACCACAACTTTTACTCCATTGAATCTTGCAAATTCAAGTTGCTGTTTAAAGAAGGAAACACCTTCTTGTTTTGTCATCAAACCGGTGAGCGGATCTAGTGTTGCATACTTTTTAAATTTTTCTTGTTCATCTAGAATGTCTTCTCCAATTTGTGACATGGCTGTTTTCATCGAATTAAAGAAGTTAATCAATGTCGTTCTTGTCAAACTTACGTTTCTTGATAATTTCTGATTTAATGATAAACGCTCCACTAAGACTGCAGTTTGAGATGCAAGAGATAAAATCATTTCAATATCATCTTCATCAAACGGAATGACATGATTTATGAAATCAGATTCTACAAGAAGTTCAAAATCAAAATTATCTTTTTTATTTAATATTTGTAAAACACCCAACACTTCATTGGTATTATTTTTCATTGGTACCGTTAATACATTTTGCGTTTTATAACGAAGTCGTTTATCGTATGATTTGTTTATCTTAAACGGAAAACTTTCTCCATCTTCATCCAAATTATTGATTAAAATAGATTCTCCGTGTAAAGCAACATATCCAGTCATGGATTGTTCATCTATTTTCAGGGTTTCTCCTTTGAAATCTGTAGAACTTGAATGATTAATGAAGTTTTTAAAAACAAGAACTTC
>JAFGXW010000105.1 GCA_016936415.1 Bacilli bacterium
AGATTGTACTTTTAAGGCTTCTTGTTCTTTGATAAACACTTCTAATTCTTCATTGATTTGGTTTAAATCTTGTTGACGTGTAGAATCATGAGCAGAAATGGTTTTTGCAGCATGTTCATTTGCATAATCAATGATGTCTCTGTTAGCCTGTGTGATTGGAGAATACACTATCTGGATTTCAGAAGTAATGTTATTTCTAAATGATTCTAATGTTTCAAAGGCATCATGATATATCTTGTTGAGTTCTGAAACATAAGTGACTTTATCACTCGATTTTTGCTTATTAATTGCTTCGAAATTATTTCTAATTTCGAAGATGATTGAATTTTCATTCTCTTTTCTAGTATTTAATATATACTGTAATTTTTTATCTTGTTCTTTTAATAGTGATTGAAATGATTTAGCTAATTTCTTTGATTCACTATCGTCTGAGCACGCATTAATCTTCTTTTCTAAGGTGCGTCTTTCGAGATCAAACATAAAATCTACTGCTTGATTAAAAACATTGTAGGATTGAGAGATAAAGTCTGTTGCTTGTAAAACCATGTCATCAGCTTTACCAACAGTAGAAGCAAGATCTTCTAAAGATAAATGCTCATCTTGAAGAGTAGAATCGGTATTTTGAATAAAGTCAGACAGAGTTAATGAAGCAAAATCAAGTTTATAAACTCGTTCATTAATAAAATGTTCAAGTTGGGTTAAACTGTTTTTTGCATCTTTCGTTTCGCGTATCAGCGCTTCTTGTATAAGTTTGACTTTATTATCAAACTCGACATTTACATGATTTGTTTGTTTATCGAATTCTATCAATCGAAGTGTGTTCTTTGTATCAATATTTTTAGAGATAGATTCTTTCTCAAATTCAAATGCACGAATGGTTTCTTTCATTTGAATGGTTTCTTGTTCCAATTGATTTTGAATTGCTGTTATTTTGGAACTTGTTTGGGATTCAGCAAATTTTATTTCAGCTTCAAGTTCTGTTAATAATAGTTCGTTATCGCGTTTTGCTTCAAGTTCAAAAATTTGTTGTTGATAATCATGAACGAGTAATTCTTTCGCATATTTTTCATCAAGAATAATACGCTCAAATTTCGAATTGTCTATTCTTTGACTATGCAGTTCTGAAAGTTCCTTGTTATTTGCATCGACTTCGATTATTTGTTGATCCAAATCTAATTTCAAAAGAATGACATCAATTTGAAGTTGAATTTCAGAGCATAAATCGTTAATTCTAGCTTTTTCAATTGCTATTTTCGTAGATAATTCATGATTTAACAAAGACAAGCGATGATTTTGCTTGGCGAATAACATGTTGTATTTCTCTTTTGTTTCATTTATCTCAATTGATTTGCGAAGATCATTTACTTGAATTTCTTTTTGTGAATCTGAGAAATCTAAATATAAGTTAATGTCGTCGATTTCTTGATTTAGTTTCGTCATTTGACTTAATTTTGTTTGATTGAATTCAACGAGTTGCTTCTTAAATTGTTGAAATAAAGAATTATATTTTTTTATGAATTCAGCTTTGATAACTTCGTGTTTTACCAAGTAATTATTGTTTGAAATCTCAAAACTATTAAGTTCTTTTTTTAACGATAAATTTATGGATTTGAAGTAATCTCCTAGTTCTTTGATCTCATTTTGATCACTCAATAAGAATATTTCAAGTTTATCTAAGTTTTGAAGTTCATCATCAAGAATTTTTTGAATATACTTCGTTTCATCTGCAATAAGTAGCATTTCTTCTTCCATAAATGCTATTTCATACTTTTTAGTAGTCTCTGCACGAAGATTAAATAAGTCAAATTTCATTTTGATTGATTTTTGTGTTCTATTTGACAAAGAATCTAGTTCAGAACTAAGTTCTTTGTTTAATTTTTCTAAATTAATTTCTAAATCTTTATCAATTAATTTTGTTCGTTCATCGATATCTATCTTTATTTGTGTACGACGCTCTGACAATATAGACATATAGTCTAGGTAACGATCATGAATGACTTTTTTCATTCCGTCGATCATTTCTTTGATTTCTTTTGCTCTGAGATTAGAATCTTTTCTAATATTGGTCGTATCTTTATTGAACTCTCGCTCAACTTCTTCAAAAAGAAGTGTGGTTTGTTTATTTTCTAAAATTTTTGCTTCAGAAAATTGAGCAAGTTTCTCTTCAATCATTTGATCTGTTTGTTGTTTAATTTGATCAATTTCTACCATTTTTTCTGTGAATAGTAAGTTGTATTGTTCGATTATTTGTTGTTGCGTTTCCATGTTTTTATCATAATTAGATTTGAAAAAATCACGAATTTCTACTTGTGTAGTAACATTCACGTTATATCGATTTTCAATTTCTTGAATATCATCTTGTTCAGACTGTTTTAATGCTTCTAATTCGTTGTTGATATCAGCAAATAGGTTTTCATTTTCATTGTTCGTCTTTTCAATGAATGTTTCTAATTCATGTTTAATGTGTAATTTCTTTTCTTGTAATTCGTCTAACTCAGCTTGTTTTTCAGATGCAAGTATTTGTTTTTGTTCTTCTTGCTCTAGACGAATTTTTTCAATGTTTTCAATGGTTAATTTTTCTCTCGCTAAAAAGTCCTTATGCGAATGCAAAGACTTCCTTTGGAGTTCATTATGTAATGCTTCAATTGACTCATTGATTGGTGCGATTTCCTGATTGTATTTTACCTCAATATCGAAAGACGAAATGTCAAAACTCTTTAACGCATTCTTTTCCAATATGATGCACCTCCTAAATGTGATAAATCAGCCATTTACTGACATAATTTTATCATATCATATCATTTTTTACAATAAATACTTAAACTTATAGAATATTTTTAAAAAGATTTTGATATAATTGCGATTTGGGGTATAATTTTGGTGAGGTGTTTTTATGAAAAACAACGTGCTGACTGAACAAATCTTACCAGAAGATTTAGAAATACTCTCTTTGAGACCAAAGTATTTGAATGAATATATTGGTCAAGAGAAGGTAAAAGAAATGATGGATATCTTCATTAAGGCTGCGAAGAACCGAAATGAAGCGCTTGACCACGTCTTATTATATGGTCCTCCTGGACTTGGTAAAACGACATTAGCGAACATCATTGCAAATGAAATTGGTGTAAATATTAAAGTAACGAGTGGACCATCAATTGAAAGAAGTGGCGATTTGGCCGTTATTTTAACGAGTCTAGAGCCTGGTGATATTTTGTTTATTGATGAAATACATCGATTACCACGTATTGTGGAAGAAATATTGTATCCTGCAATGGAGGATTTTGTGATTGACATAATTGTTGGAAGAGACTCTACGAGTAAATCGATTCGAGTTGAACTTCCTCCTTTCACTTTGGTTGGAGCTACAACTCGTTTTGGAGATTTAAGTTCTCCACTGAGAGATCGTTTTGGAGTCGTTCATAAACTAGAGTATTATACTACAGAAGAATTGACACTTATTTGTAAAAGAACAGCGAGTATTTTTGAAACGGAAATACACGAAGATGCTTTATTTGAAATCGCAAGAAGAAGTCGTGGAACACCACGTATTACCAATCGATTGTTTCGTCGCGTTCGTGATTTTGCTGATGTGTTGAATCATGGAATCGTAAGTAAGGAAATGTGTGAACTAGCACTTAATAAACTGCATATAGATGAAATAGGTCTTGATAATAAAGATTACGATTATTTACGAGGAATTATTGATAATTTTCAAGGTGGACCTGTAGGACTAGAAAGTATTGCCGCTTCCATTGGTGAGGAAGCAACGACCATTGAAGATGTATATGAACCGTTTTTGTTACAACTTGGATTTATTCAGCGTACACCAAGAGGAAGAGTTGCAACGGATAAAGCATATAAACATTTAAAAAAAGCACATAATGAGAGGTTATTTTAATGAAAGTCAGTGATTTTGATTACCATTTACCAGAAGAATTAATTGCTCAAACTCCATTAAAAGACCGTACTGCCTCTAGATTATTGGTTTTGAATCGTCAAACAAGTGAAATATATCATGATCAATTTGCTCATTTAGGTAATTATTTACAAAAGGGAGATGTATTGGTTTTAAACGATACATCAGTCATACCTGCAAGACTAATCGGAACCAAAGAAGATACCAAAGCAGTTATTGAAGTTTTGTTGTTGAAACAACTTCAGGATGATAATTGGGAATGTTTGGTGAAAAAGGCCAAAAAAATAAAAATCGGATCAGTGGTGACTTTTGGTGATGGACTACTAAAAGCCAAATGCATTTCAATTGGTGAAGAAGGTATTCGTGGATTTCAAATGATTTACCAAGGAGTATTTTATGAAATATTAGATGATCTTGGAGAAATGCCACTTCCCCCATATATTCATGAAAAACTACAAGATCAAAATCGTTATCAAACGGTTTATAATAAAAATATTGGTAGTGCTGCTGCACCAACTGCTGGTCTTCATTTCACTAATGAGCTATTGCTTTCATTATCAAAAAAAGGAGTTATTATTACATTTGTAACTCTACATGTAGGACTTGGCACATTTCGACCAGTACAAGTACATAAAGTAGAAGAACATCATATGCATACAGAGTTTTATCAAGTAAGTAAAGAGACTGCAGATATTTTAAATTTAGCGAAAAAAGAAAATCGAAAAATTATTGCGGTTGGAACGACATCTCTTCGTACATTAGAAACAGTCCTTCGTGATCATCAAGTATTTATGGAAACGAGTGGATGGAGTGATATTTTTATTTACCCAGGATATCAATTTAAGGCAATTGATGAGTTGATAACTAATTTTCATTTACCAAAATCGACTTTACTGATGTTAGTAAGTGCCCTAGCTGGTACTACAAATATTAAAAATGCTTATAAAGAAGCTATAAAGGAGAAATATCGCTTTTTTAGTTTTGGAGACAGCATGTTAATTAAAGGAGAATAGTATAATGAATGATTTTGAAACTATGTGGCGACAAAAAATCAAAAAGAATACACTTCATATCGCCGGTGAATCAACTCACGACCTTGTTCAAAAAAATGATTTACACGATGAAGTTCTTTACTCAAAACAATTAATCAGGGATTTGAAAAATAATATCTTAGAAGATAAAATCAAAGATATCTTTTGCAAAAGTGCATGTCATATATCTCACGATTTATTAATCAATGCAAAAAAAGTATATGAGGATACACGAGACATTGAAGCAGCAAGAAAAGAATTACTAGTCGTATTTGAACAAAACACAAAACCGTATAAACAGATGACAGATGAACAGTATCAAGCTTGCCTGTCAAGTGGGATGGGACTTGCTGGACTTCCATCAAAAAATGGGATAATTGTTACAAAAATACCTTCTAGATTTCAAGAATACTATTTAGAAACAGACCCAAAACAGAAAAAAAGTCTTTACTGTCATTGCCCAAGAATACGTCACGAACTCTTAGGAAAAAGCGATATTGATTCTATTTATTGCAATTGTGGCGGTGGGTTTTATCAAGATATTTGGGAATTTATTACCGGAAAAAAAGTTACAATAGAATTAATGAAAAGCTTGTTTGATGGGAATGATGTTTGTCAGTTTCATATTTCATTCAAATAAATCTACTTGGTGAGGATGGTTCAAATGAATGGTGCAAATTTATTCAATGATATGGACTTCAATCAGATTTTAGTATCAACATTTTTATACAATCAAGAGGAGAAAACGATGAACTTCTCAGAGGATTGTATTAAAATGTATCGTATTAATCACTTAGAGCCAGAAGTTTGGTATTCAATCGAAAATCCGAAAATTTTAGATATCTTATCAAACGTGGAAAACTATCAAGAACTACTAATCTTGTTAGATTCTTTTGATAGCAAATCTAATATTTTTGAAAAGACTGACTTTATTGTAAAAATTGAAGATGAAAGTTATATTTTAGAAGGATATAAAGAAGGAAAAATATTACACTTGCTTTTACGAGTCATTGAGTCTAGTCGTTCTGTAAATTTTGTAAATGCATATGGCTTAATTAATTCAAAAATCGGAATAGCATGGTCCAAAAAAATTGAGGGTGAATATCGCATTTTCCATTCGACTTCTTCACGTGCTATTTATGGAAAAGGAGTCTCAAAACAAGATTCCAGAAAAGTATATAGTAATGAATATGAAGATACTGTTAATGAAATTATTCGATTGCACCCAGAATATATTGAATATTTTGAAAAAAATAAATTGCAAACTGAATCATTGTTAAAAGGTGACATTGATTATCTTGTGACGGATTCTCCTTGGTTAAATACAAGTGGCGAACTTATCTGGGTAGAAGATAGAATGTCCATTGTAACAAAGTCAAGTGATGGTACTGCAGACATGGTTGTATCTGTTAC
>JAFGXW010000106.1 GCA_016936415.1 Bacilli bacterium
ATGTCTTGTAATGAATTTTTTTCGAAGTAACGTGCAAATCTTTTTGAAGTGTCATAATCAAATATCAATCTAGAATCTACAATTGGTTTCACTAACTTCCCATTAAAGCTAGAAAGATAAAAGTTACCCATTTTTGTTTCTACTACTTCAGCTGTATCTGAAGAAGATGAACGCATACGATAATATCCAATATTATTTTCAAGAGAAAATACTTCCATCCAACTACGAAGTAAATTACCCACGCTATTAAACCCAGAATTAGAAACTTGATAAGGGAATAACTGTGATACACCATCAAACAACTCTATATGAAGAGCATGTTGATTCATATTTGTAATTTTAACTTGGCGAACCAAAGCAGCAATATTTTCATTTGGTAAACCAAAATAAACCACTTCTATCTTAACTCCAAGTGATTCGTTTTCTTCAACAACTGAAAATTCACTACGTTTGATCTTCATATAACGTTTTTTGATCAAATCGTTCTCTCCAAATAATTCGTGAACAGCATTGTCTATTTTAATAAATGTTCTAAATCCATCAGTTGCGACTGATTGATATGCTGTAACCGCAGGATTGAACTCTAGAATTTGGGTATTTTTATCTTGTAAACCAAAACTCGTGATTCCCTGTCCACGGTTGACATAAAAAGCCCACAACGGAATTCCACGTTTTCCTGCAACTCCAGGCAAGAAACTAGAGAACGTTTTTTGTTGATCATAATTTTCAATGATAAACTCATTGTTCTTAAAATAATATTCTTTCATATTAGACACCTCAACTTGATATTTTAATTTAAATGAATTGTTATAAAACATTGTTTCAATTTTCTATGCAATTTGTAAGCCTATATATTATAAATATATACCAACCTTACTAAAACGATTTCGTTTTTATTATACAATAAATGTAAGCGGTATACAATAGCGTTTTCGTAAATTTTCAAATAAATGTTATTTTTATAAATAAAATCATTAAAAAAGAGAAATTCAAATCAATGAATTTCTCTTTAAAGTCTTTCTTAACCGATGGAACCTTCCATCTCAAGTTTGATTAGTTGATTCAACTCAACAGCATACTCCATCGGTAATTCTCGAGCAAATGGCTCAATGAATCCCATAATAATCATTTCTGTCGCTTGATCTTTGGTTAACCCTCTACTCATCAAATAGAACAATTGCTCTTCACTTACTTTTGAAACAGTAGCTTCATGTTGAACTTGAGCTTGGTTATTTCGAACAATGTTATATGGCAATGTATCAGAAACACTAATGTCATCAATGATAATTGTGTCACATTCGACATTACTTTTTGCACCTATCGCGCTCTTTTCATGACGAATTAGTCCACGATAGTTAACACGTCCACCTTTTGCACACATTGATTTACTAATAATTTTTGATGTCGTATCTTTTCCGATGTGAATCATTTTGGCTCCAGTATCTTGATTCATTCCAGCACCAGCAAAAGCGATTGAAATCGTTGTTCCTTTTGCACGGTCACCTTTTAAAATACAAGCTGGATATTTCATATTTATTTTACTACCAATATTTCCATCAATCCATTCCATATGTGCATCTTCTTCAACCATCGCTCTCTTTGTTACAAGATTGACGATATTATTTGCCCAGTTTTGAACAGTGGAGTAACGGCAATATCCGCCTTTTTTTACAAAAATCTCAACGATTGCTGCATGCAAACTACTCTTGGTATAAACAGGGGCAGTGCATCCTTCCACGTAGTTTAAACTTGCACCCTCATCCACAATAATTAACGTTCTTTCAAATTGTCCCATTTGCTCACTATTGATTCTAAAATATGATTGTAAAGGTTTTTCCACTTTCACACCTTTTGGAACATAAATAAATGACCCACCACTCCATACTGCACTGTTAAGTGCTGCATATTTGTTATCGTGGTATGGAACTACTTTTCCAAAATATTCTTTTAGTAAATCAGGATATAATCTAAGTGCCGTATCCGTATCAGTAAAGATAACTCCTAAATCATCTAATTCTTTTAACGTTGAATGATATACTACTTCACTCTCAAACTGGGTTGATACACCAGCTAAGAACTTTTGTTCAGCCTCAGGAATACCCAATTTCTCAAAAGTATCCTTAATTTCTTCAGGTACGTCTTCCCATTTGCTTTCAGAACGATCAGAAGGACGAATATAATAGGTGATTGCATCAAAATCGATTCCTGACAAATCTGGTCCCCATGTAGGGTTTTTCTTTTCTAAAAACTTATTGAAACTTTTTACTCTAAAATCAGTCATCCATGTTGGTTCACCCTTGATTGCAGAAATTTCACGAACTTTTTCTTCCGAAATTCCTTTACCTGTGTCCATAACACTGACTGTTTCAGTCTTAAAACCATATTTATAATCACCAATAATATCAGTGATTTCTTGTTTTGTTTTCTCACTCATTGTGATCACTCACTTTCTTCTAGTGTACCCTCAAAAGCCTTCCATGCGATTGAAGCGCATTTAATGCGAGCAGGGAACTTACTTACTCCCTGATAGACAATTGCATCTTCTAATTCAACTGAAGTATCATATTCTTGATTTGTCAGCATATTAATATAAGTACTCGATATTTTTTTAGCGTCTGTTATTGTCTTACCTTTTAAAGTTTCACTCATTACACTAGCACTACTGCAACAAATAGAACAACCTGTACCATCGTGCCTAATGTCTTTTATTAATCCATTTTCTACCTTTGTTTGAATGGTAATGTCATCACCACAAGAAGGATTCTTAATATGAATTGTTTTATATAATGAATTCGTAACAAGACCTTTATTACGAGGATTTTTGTAATGATCCATAATTACTTGACGATATAACGTTTCTAAATTATTCATAATACCCTCCTAAAACCCGACACTTTTAAAGAAATCGCGTGCATTTCGAACTGATTCAATAAATCTATCACAATCCTCTATTGTGTTATATAAGTAAAAGGACACTCGCAACGTAGCTACCACGTTGAGCCATTTAATGATTAACTGTGCACAATGATGTCCTGCACGCATACAAATATTGTCTCCATCAAAATACGAAACAGCATCGTGAGGATGAACACCCTCAATATTAAATGAGATAATACCCGTTTCAGCGGATTCATTATAGATGATGATATCTTCAATCTCTTTTAATTTTTTGACTGTATACTCTTTTAATTTAAATTCATGCTTTCCAATCTCATCTAGTCCAATACTCAGTAAATAATCAATTGCAGCACCGAGCCCAATGGCTTCCGAAATAGGTGGTGTTCCAGTTTCAAATTTATATGGGACATCTTTCCAAGATGCATCATACAAATTTACATTATCATTCATATCACCACCAAATTCAATCGGCGGCATATTATCCAACAATTTCTTTTTCCCAAACAACACGCCAATTCCAGTAGGGCCACACATTTTATGCCCTGAAAAGGCTAAAAAATCACAGTCCAAATCGACAACATCTATCGTTTTATGTGGTGCTGCTTGCGCAGCATCAATTACCACTACTGCCCCAACTTCATGTGCCAAAGAGATAATCTCTTTAATTGGAGTAATATAACCCATTACATTCGATATGTAATTGATTGCGACTACTTTTGTTTTATTTGAAAGTACTTTCTTAACATTTTCAACAGTAATTCTTCCTTCAGAATCTAAAGGTATATACACTAATTTAGCCTTTGTAATATGACTAACATTTTGCCAAGGTAATACTTGAGAGTGATGTTCTAACTCACTTACAATTATTTCATCCTCACTAGTTAGATGATTGAGTCCATAGCTAGATGCAACTAAATTTAAAGCACTACTTGCCCCACGTGTAAATATAATTTCATCAAATTTTGCATGGATAAAATCACTAACCTTACGGCGAGCTTCTTCATACATTTCAGTAGCAACATAGCTAAGGTTATAAACGCCACGGTGGACATTTACTCCATATTTTTCATAGTACTCATCTAATCTTTCGATGACTTGCCTTGGTTTTAAACTAGAAGCAGCTGTATCTAAATAACATAATGTTTCATCATTTAAAATAGGAAAGTCTTTTCGAAGTTCATAAGGATTCATTTCATCACCTACAATGTTTTATTTTCCACACTTGATATAAAATCTAAGGTTAATGCCTCAGTTGATAACAATTTTGTTACTGGGCTTAAAAATCCAGATATGATTAATCGCTCTGCATTTTTCAAAGTAAGTCCACGACTCATTAAATAATATAATTGCTCTTCATCTATTTTTCCGATGGCAGCACCATGAGATGCCTCTACATCAAATTCATCAATTAACAACAAAGGGTTTGCATCAAGTCGTGACTTTTCGCCTAAAACAATACCACGATTTTGTTGACGTGCAATACTTCTCTTCATTAATTTATTAATCTTTCCACATCCTTCAAACACCAAAATACTTTTGTTGTTTGAAACACCATAATTTTCAATATATCCTTCTGTATCAGGTGCATTGTGTTCTATCAATTGATGGAACTGTGCTTCTTGTTCCATGGAAGTAATTGCGATTGTCTTTGATGTTCCACTCGCATAATTTTCATCTAAGAAAATATTCGTTTTTGATTCTGTTGTGGCATCACTTATTTCAGCAATACTATACATAGAGCGACCATAACGATAAACATGACTATTACGAATCACACTAAACAT
>JAFGXW010000107.1 GCA_016936415.1 Bacilli bacterium
GCAGTCATTAAGAGAATTGACACACCAGATATGACAGTTGATGATTTGTTGAAAATTGTAAAAGGTCCAGACTTTCCTACTGGAGCCATTGTTCAAGGGAAAGAAGGAATCATTCAAGCGTTTGAAACTGGACGTGGAAGAATCATTATCAAGTCAAAAGCATCCATTGAAAAAGATTCGATTATTATCACTGAGATTCCATATGAAGTGAACAAAGCAAACTTAGTTCGTAAAATTGATGATATTAGAATCAAAAAACAAATTGAAGGGATTCAAGAAGTTCGCGATGAATCTGACCGCGAGGGTCTTCGCATTGCAATCGATGTCAAAAAAGGATTTGACCCTGAATTTATTTTGAATTTTCTTCACAAAAAGACTGAATTAACGGTTTCATATAACTACAATATGGTCGTAATTAATAACAAACGTCCTATGCTTCTTGGAATTATTCCGATTATTGATGCATACATCTTACATCAAAAAGAAGTTATTACGAATCGTTCTAATTTTGAATTAAGAAAAGCACAAAAAAGATTACACATTGTCGAAGGTATTATCATGATGATGGACGTTTTAGACAGTGTGATCTCAATTATCAGAGCTTCAAAAGATAAAAAAGATGCGAAAAATAGACTGATGAAAGCTCATGATTTTACAGAAGAACAAACAGAAGCGATCGTTACTTTGCAATTATATCGTTTATCAAATACTGATATAAGCGCATTACAAAGCGAACAAGAAAAACTAACAGAACTTATTGAAAGCTTGAACTTGATTTTACACAATGAAGAAGAACTTCAAAAGGTGATTAAAGAAGAATTAACTGATAGTATACGATACTTATCAACGCCAAGAAGATCAGAAATAGAAACAGAGATTGAAAAAATCACTATTTCAGAAGAAGAACTTGTTGTCGAAGAAAAAACAGTTTTAGGTATTTCAAGAGAAGGATATTTAAAACGATCTACCATTAAATCGTATCGATCAACCAATAATCCGACACTAAAAGATGACGATTCTATGCTGTTTGTCGGTGAACTTTCAACAATTGATACGATGCTTGTATTCACAGATAGAGGTAACTATGTATATTTACCAGTATTTAAAGTTCCAGAATATAAATGGAAAGAGCTTGGAACACATATTAATAACATCGTTCAATTAGAAGACGATGAAACAATCATAAAAATAGTTCATGTAACTGATTTTGAAGCAGATCTACATTTATTCTTTGTAACAAGAGACAATTTGGTTAAATTAACCAAGTTATCTGAATTTAATATTTCGAGATATTCAAAAACAGTTAAAGCAATTAATTTAAACAAAAACGATGTTGTGGTTTCAATCGACGTTGCTGATTCACTGGATTCTGAAGTTTTAATCGCAACTGAAAAAGGAATGGCATTACGATTTAGCATGTCAGAAATCCCGATAACCTCAACAACGGCTAAAGGTGTTAAAGGACTTAACTTAAGTCCTAAACAAAAATTAGCTGCTGGAGTTGTATTGAAAGATCATCATGACCTTATGATATTAACCAATCGAGGTACGATCAAACGAATTGATGTTTCAGATATTCCGAAAAAGAAACGTACAAACAAAGGCGTTCAACTGTATAAGGTTGTTCGTTCGAATCCATATTTGGTGACTGATTTATGTTTGCTAAATGGAACACAGTACAAAAATCGTGCAATGGTTTATGTTAACACAACTAAAACAAGAGTTGAAATCAATAGTTTTGATATCAAACGAGATAAGACTGAAAATGGAAAATCATTCATTAAATCAAAAGAAGGAAAACCATTATTTATTTCAATCGAACCAATGGAAATTGATCCTTCATTACCTGTGATTAGCGACTATGTTAAGGAAGATCAAGTGGATGTAATCCAACAAACTTTATTTGAATAAAAAGTAGCGAAAGCTACTTTTTTCTTTAACATAGTCAAAAACCAAAAAAATGACTACAATAAATGCATATTCTAATTGAATTTTAAGATAAATATAGTAAAATAAGAGTATTAAAGTATGTTTGAGGTGATTCGCATGAACTGTTTAAATAATATTAATCGAACGCAAATACCGCATGATATCATTATGGCATATCTGAACCTTTATAAGTCGATTGGAATGAATGATTATAATCATTCGATTTTAGAATCGGATTATCAAGCAATGGTGCGACAAACTATCAATAGTGATACATATTTTTTCGTCAATTTTTTGGGAATGGATATTACGGATACTAGATTAAAAACACTGATTCACAAAGAGGTTTTACCAAAAAACAGAGATGAAAAGTTTATTTTGAACTTAAAAATGGCGTTTACTAAAATTCATAAGGAAACATCGAGTTTTGAACTGTTAACTACAGAAGTTTTTGATTTACTAAAATTTTTATACAAAGAAGTCATTTCCGATAACAAAATTGCCTTTCAAAAAGTAGAAAAAAGAGGACAAAAAGTTTCTCTATTAAGCAATAATGTTGCTTCAAAAAGAGATGATTTAGAAGCATTAATAAGAATCTATCAAGAAAGAATTGCTGAAAACAAGTACGAAATATCATTTATCATCGTTAATTTCTTTGTCGATTTTATTAATATTAGTCCGTTTATGGAGAAAAATGATGAGATTGGAATTTTGTTAACTTATTTACTTTTACTTACGAATTCATATGAAGTATTTGAATATGTTAGTTTCATGGAGTTATTATATGAAAGTCGAAGTGAATTTGAACGAGTTTTGAAAAATGCATCATTTAATTGGGTGGAAGGATTTAGTCAGGTATTACCATTGCATCGCTATTTTATCAATATCTCGCTACAAGCATATGATCAAATTAATGCAATTATTCGTGATTATGAGTTTGATAGCCAATTGAATAAATCAAATAATGTTGAAAATACGATAGATAAATTGGACGATGTTTTTAGTAAAGATGACATTCGAAATGTTCATCCATTTATCTCAGATTCAACAATAAATCGAACATTAAAAAGGTTAAGGGATCAAGAAAAAATTCGACCACTTGGTGTTGGTAGAAGTGCTAAATGGATTAAGCTATATGTATCAAAAAGCAAAAAAATGAAATTTGAGCAATTAGACTTGAAAATATAGGTGATGAAATGGATAAATTAATAGATAAAATTATTGAAGATGCTTTACATGAAGATATACCAACTATCGATATTACAACAGATAATTTATTTCAAAATGAAATGAGTGAAGGTGTGTTTGTTGCCAAAGAAGATGGTGTTTTAAGTGGCGTGCAAGTGATGAAAAGAGTTTTTGAAATAGTGGATGATGAAGTATTTGTTAAGATAATTAATTTTGATGGTACTTTTGTAGAAAAAGGCGATATTATCGCTATAATTAGCGGTAAATCTAAATCGATATTGAAAGGGGAAAGGGTAGCACTTAACCTCATGCAACGTATGTGTGGTGTTGCTACCTTAACCAAAAAATTCGTAGATGAAACTAAAGGAACACGAGCACTTATTCTTGATACAAGAAAGACAACTCCTAATTTACGTGTACTTGAAAAAATGGCTGTTGTCCATGGTGGTGGTATCAATCATAGAATGAGTCTAAGTGATCAAGTTATGATCAAAGACAATCACATCATGGCAGCTGGAAGTATTACAAGAGCTGTTGAGATTGTTAAAGAAAAAGTTGACCAGCATATAAAGATTGAAGTAGAAGTTGAAACTTTCGAACAATTTTTGGAGGCAATTACAACAAATTGTGATATCATAATGCTTGATAATATGAGCAATGAACTAATGAAAAAATGTGTTCAAAATAATAACGGAAAATTATTAGAAGCTAGTGGAAATATGATGATTGAAAGAATCAAAGGGGTCGCAAATACTGGTGTTGATTTTATTAGTGTTGGTGCACTTACACATTCTTATCGTGCAATGGATATTAGTCTAAAATTTAATAAATAAAGAGGTGCACTATGAACGTACAAGAACTAGTAGCAAGTATTAAAAAAGAGCTTAAGAATACGATTAATCGATTACAGTATGTAGACGATAGTATTGAAATTTTGATGGAATATCCAAAAGACAAAGCCAATGGTGATTATGCAACCAACCTAGCTATGAAATTGGCAAAGGTTGCTAGAAAAGCACCAATTAAAATTGCCGAAGAAATCGTTCAGGAATTTGATAAAAAAGGCTTATTTATTGATAAAATTGAAGTGGCAAATCCAGGATTTATTAATTTCTTTTTGGACAAATCATTTATGACTCAAATTATTACGCAAATCAATAACTTACAAGAGAACTATGGACAATTGACTATTGGTGAGGGAGAACATTTAAACATTGAGTTTGTAAGTGTGAATCCTACAGGTAGCTTGCATATTGGACACGCAAGAGGGGCTTCAGCTGGAGATTCTTTATGCCGAATCATGAAGAAAGCAGGATACGAAGTAACCAAAGAATACTATGTAAATGATGCTGGAAATCAAATCCATAATTTAGCTTTGAGTATTGAAGTAAGATATAAAGAGTTATGTGGAATAAATACTATCATGCCAGAAGATGGATATTTAGGACCAGAAATTACAGTTGCTGCGAAACAGCTTTTTGCTGCGTACGGTAATACGATTTTAGATATGGAAAACAGTTATGACTTTTTCAGAGATTATGGTGTAAATAGTCTTCTTGAAGAGTTGAAAAAAGATTTGGCTGATTTTGGTGTAGAGTTTGATGTTTGGTTTAGTGAGAAAACATTATATGAGAACAATCTTGTTGAAAAAACAGTGCAATTTTTAAAAGATCATAATTATACATATGAACAAGATGGTGCATTGTGGTTGAAAACAAGTGAATATAACGATGAAAAAGACCGTGTGATTATCAAGAGCGATGGAACATATACATATATCACGCCTGATATTGCATATCATAAAAATAAATTAGAGCGTGGATACACCAAGTTGATTGATATTTTAGGTGGAGATCATCACGGGTATATCGATCGTTTAAAAGCTGCGATTGAAATGGTTGGAGGAAAAAGTGATTTACTAGATGTTGAAATATTGCAAATGGTAAAAGTATTACAAAATGGTGAAGAAGTAAAGATGTCGAAAAGAAGTGGTAAAGCCATTACTCTTCGTGATTTAATTGATGAAGTTGGAGTAGATCCGATTCGTTATTTCTTCGCAATGAGAAGTTTAAATACACACATGGATCTTGACTTAGATTTGGCATTACGTCAAACAAATGAAAATCCAGTTTACTATGCACAATATGCACATGCTCGTGTATGCAGCATATTCGTTATGGCAGAAGAAAAAGGGTTTAATGTTCATGAATTACCAACAACTTTTACAACATTAAGTGGAGAAAAAACATTTGAGTTGATTTCAATTTTGGGTAATTATGGAGAAGCAATTCGTCAAGCTGCTGTTCAAAGAGCACCACATAAGATTACGAATTACATTAATACACTGGCAAGTGCTTTTCATAGTTTTTATAACGATGAACAAGTATTGAGCGATGATCCCCAAAAGACATTAGAACGTTTGGCTTTATTGAAGGCAGTACGTATCGTTATGGCAAATGCTTTAGATTTAATTGGCGTGAGTGCACCAACAAAAATGTAGGGTGGTTTCACTACTCAGTTAGGATGATAGCAATGGACAAATGGAAAGTGAAAAACAGCAACATTGATCAATCGAAATTAGTGGAAGAAATATATAAATCTCGTGGAGTAGAAGATTACTTAGAGCTTTTTAGTTTAGATGCTCACTCTTTTAATGACCCATATTTGTTTCGAGATATGACAAAAGCAGTTGAACGCATTATGCTTGCAGTTGAACAGAAAGACCGAATCTTGATTTATGGTGATTACGATGTAGATGGCATCACAAGCACATATCTATTGTATAAAGTAATCAAAGATTTAAAGGGCATTGTTGATTATGATATTCCAAATCGATTTGTTGATGGGTATGGTTTATCGTATTCCAAAGCATATGATATTATCAGTGAAGGTTATTCGCTTGTGATCACGGTTGACAACGGCATTAAATCCATTTATGAAGCACACATTTTAAAAGAAAACAATGTTGATTTAATCATCACTGATCACCATGAATCAGAAAATATACTTCCTGAAGCGTATGCCATTATCCATACCGCTTTGTCTGATTATCCATTCAAACCTCTCGCAGGAGTTGGTGTTGCGTTTAAACTAGCACAAGCTTTAATTGGTGAAGACGCACTGGATTTTATTGATATTGTTGCACTTGGAACGGTTGCTGATATGATGCCTTTGATTGATGAAAATAGAGCAATTGTAAATCTTGGTTTAAAAAAATTGATGCATACAGATAACATTGGATTACGAGAATTGGTTAATTTCTTAGATTTATCAATGCCTTCCGTTGCGGATATTCAATTTAAAATTGCTCCGCGTATCAATGCATGTGGGCGAATGAAATCAGCAAAATTAGCTGTAGAGTTATTGCTTTCTCCAACAAGCATCATGGCAAAAAAACATTTAAGAGAGATAGAAGAAAGCAATAACAAGCGTAAAAACTTAACCAAGATTTTATACAGTCATGCATTGCAAAATCTCGATTTATCCGAACAAAGTATCATTGTAACTTCACCCATTATGCATGAAGGCGTAATCGGTATTGTGGCATCAAGATTAGCCAGTGAATATTCCAAGATTAGTATTGTCTTAAAAGAAGAAGAATATACATACAAAGGTAGTATTCGAAGTTATAGTAATGTTGATGTAATCTATGTGTTAGATTCACTCAAAGATCTATTGATCCGCTATGGTGGTCATTCTAATGCAGCTGGTCTAGAATTTAAACGAGAAAATTTGTCTGAATTCAAACGTCGTTTCAATGATTTATTGCCAAATGCCTATCGTGAAAATTTGATTGAGGCGGAAGGTGTTATAAACATTTATACACTTGATTTTCAACAAATTATTGATCTCGATCGATATGACTTAAAAGATGCATTGTTTGTGTTTGATGTCATCTCCCCAGAAGGAAAATATCTCATCAAAGGAGAACACACCAAAATCATGATAAGTGAAACAGCAGAAGCGATTTTTTTTAACAATAAAAACTTGTACTCTAAACTGACAAATAGCTCTAAATTAGTACTGCTTGGAAGGTTAGATATCAATAATTTCCGCGGGAAATCCAAGAAGCAAATCTTAATTGAAGAGTACCGAATTATTTAATCGAAATAAGTTGCGTGAATCTAACAACTTTTTGATATAATATATTAGTAATAAGAATACCACTCGTCATAAAAAAATGGAGGAAATATTATGAATTTAAAAGACTATATTGCAAATGTACCAGATTTCCCAATTCAAGGGATCCAGTTTAAAGATATTACACCACTTATTGGTGATGGAAAAGCATTCCAATATGCAACGAAACAATTTGTTGAATTTACAGAAGAAATCGGGGCAAACTTGATTGTTGGTCCAGATGCAAGAGGATTTATTTTTGGTTGTCCTGTTGCAACACAACTTGGACTTGGATTTGTTCCTGTTCGTAAACCGAATAAATTACCTCGAGAAGTCATTTCTTTTAGTTATGATTTAGAGTATGGTGCCAATACCCTTTGTGTTCACAAAGGTGATATTAAACCAGGACAAAGAGTACTGATTATTGATGATTTACTAGCAACAGGTGGAACCATTGAAGCAACCATCAAATTGGTAGAACAATCAGGCGGAATTGTTTGTGGAATCGCATTTTTAATTGAATTAGAAGATTTAAATGGAAGAGAAAAATTAGAAGGATATAACGTTTTATCGCTGATGAAATTCTAAGAGGTGTATCACTATGCAAGAACCTAGTTATAAGCAATTAGAGAAAAACATATCGGCGTATATTACAAACAAAGAAGATTTGGATAAAATACGCGCTGCATATGATTTTGCCCTTGCAAAACATGAAGGACAATTTCGAAAAACTGGTGACCCATATATGGTTCACCCTGTTGACGTTGCTCTAATTCTAAGTGAATACCATACAGATCCTACGACCATAATAGCTGGGTTACTTCATGATGTAATTGAAGATACTTCTGCGACATTTGAAGAAGTAAAAGCGCAATTTGGAGAAGAGGTTGCATTACTAACTGAAGGTGTAACGAAATTAGGACAATATAAATTCAAAGGAGCAGATCAAGAACTTGAAAAAATAGCCGTTCAAGCACAAAATTATCAAAAAATGTTACTTGCAATGGCCAAAGATATTCGTGTTATAATCGTGAAACTAGCTGACCGTTTGAACAACATTCGTTCACTAGAAGTCTTGCCTCCTGAAAAACAGCTCCGTATCGCAAGAGAAACCATGGAGATTTTCGCTCCACTTGCCCACCGACTTGGGATGTACGTGTTAAAAGCTGAGCTAGAAGATACCTCGTTTAAATTTATTGAACCAGAGAAATATCGTCGTATTGCACAATTAATTGCGGATACCAAAAATAATCGTGAAGCTGATTTGGCAATTATGCGTACGAATATTCAATATTTACTTGGTGAAAATCATGTCAATAACAACGTCAAAGGACGTATTAAAAACATATATTCTGTTTATAAAAAAATGCAAGATAGAAAAAAAGATTTTGAAGATATTTTCGACTTATTGGCGATAAGAATTATTGTAGATAACATTGAAAATTGTTACCGCACAATTGGAATTATTCATAGTAAATGGGTGCCAATTCCAAATCGATTTAAAGATTATATCGCTATGCCAAAACCCAACTTATATCAATCATTACATACTTCTGTCATATCCAATGGAAAAGTTTATGAAGTTCAAATTAGAACAGAAGAAATGGATCAAATTGCTGAATACGGAGTAGCTGCACACTGGGCTTACAAAGAAGGGAATGCAGCACGTAGAATGACAGATGAAGTATCTAAAAAATTAAAATGGTACGGCGATCTTGTTAATTTTACAAAAGATTCAGAAAATGATTCACAAGTTTTAAATTTACTTCGTGATGATATTTTTCAATCAAACGTATATGTCTTCACACCAAATGGTGATATTGTCGATTTACCAAAAGGATCAACTCCACTGGATTTTGCCTTCCGTATCCATACTGAAGTAGGAATTAAAACAGTTGGCGCGATTGTAAATGGTAAAATTGTTCCATTAGAGTATGAACTAAAAACAGGCGACATCATCAACATGAAAACCAGTGTGAATTCATTTGGACCAAATGACAACTGGTTAAAACTAGTAAAAACGTCTAATGCAAAATCAAAAATTAAGAACTATTTAAATAAACAAAGACGTGGCGTTTTAATTGAAATGGGTAAAGATGACGTTCAAAAAGAAATGCAACAACGAAAAATTTCAATTCAATTGACAGATAAAAAAATCAATGAGCTATTTTCACACAAAGGTGCTAGAACCGTGGAAGATTTTTACTATGAAGTTGGTAAAAATACCATTTCACCAGTCAGCGCCTTAAATGCAATTATTGGAGAAACCAAGTATACAGATGAAGATTTAATTCAAAAAATCAATGAATCTGTATATGTTGATAAAAAAAGTGAATCAAATATTATTGTCGAAGGTCTTAAAAATCCTTCTATTAAGCTATCAAACTGTTGTACACCAATTCCTGGAGATCGTATTACTGGGTATATTTCAAAAGGTGTTGGAATTGCAGTTCATCGAACAAGATGTAATAATCTAGCTGCGTTAGATCCCAATAGATACATTGAAGTGTTCTGGGGAAATGACAATACTAGAAGTTACGAAGTGAATATTAAAATCATTGTTTCGAATCGAGATAATGTTTTGGCAGATATCATTAATACAGTAACCTCTTCAAGAGGTAAAATCGTACAAGTAGCTGCTTCAACCAATAATCGATTAGAGGGAATTATTAAACTTAAAGTCAGCATTCGTGACAAAGATGAACTAGAAAATATTATTATTAATCTTCAAAAGATCAAAGGAGTCTTTTCAATTGAAAGGATGATGAAATAATGCGTGTTTTGGTTCAAAGAGTTAGCGAAGCTTCTTGCATAGTTAACAAACAAGTTATTTCAAACATTGAAAAAGGGTTTTTACTTTTGGTTGGGTTAACGCATTCGGATACCATAGAAGAAGTACAATA